>CANOCU010000007.1 GCA_947564645.1 uncultured Lachnospiraceae bacterium | reverse complement strand
AATTGCAGTATAAGACAGACTGATATTTGGCCCAATCATGAGTGAATAACAGAACTGGAGGATTGCGAGAAATGAACATTTACACAACGGATAAGATTCGTAACGTGGTATTACTGGGGCACGGCGGCTGCGGTAAGACCAGCCTGGTGGAAGCGATGGCTTACCTGTCCGGTATCACTTCCAGAATGGGGAAAGTAGATGACGGGAACACGGTGAGTGATTTTGGCAAAGAAGAGCAGAAACGCCATATATCCATTGCGACATCTGTTATTCCGATCGAATGGGAAGGGGTGAAGATCAATGTGTTAGATACGCCCGGATTCTTCGATTTCGTAGGAGAAGTGGAGGAAGCCGTCTCTACGGCGGATGCGGCGATCATTGTAGTGTCCGGTAAGGCCGGCATGGAAGTCGGCACCGAGAAGGCGTGGGAGTTTTGCGAGAAGTACAAGCTGCCCAGATTCGTGTTCGTGACGGATATGGATATCGATAACGCTTCTTTCAGACAGGTTGTGTCTGATATGACCGATAAATACGGCAAGAAGATGGCGCCTTTCCATCTGCCGATCCGTGAGAATGAGAAATTCGTAGGGTATATCAATGTGATCACAGAGCAGGCATACCGTTGGGAAGGCAAGGAAGTCGTGGAGTGCGATATGCCGGAATACAGCAAGGACAACCTGCAGCTGTGCCGTGATACCCTGATGGAGGCAGTGGCGGAGACGAGCGAAGAGTTCATGGAGCGCTACTTTAACGGCGAGAGCTTTTCCGAGGCGGAGATCAGGGCGGCGCTGCGCACGAACGTGATGGACGGCAGCATCGTTCCCATGTCCATGGGATCCAATGTACTGTGCCAGGGCGTCTATACGCTGCTTGACGATATCGTGAAATATATGCCCAGTCCGGAGAACAGAGAGCTTGCCGGCATCGATCTTAAGAGCAATGAGATCTTCCAGGCAAACTATGATTTCTCGAAGCCGAAGTCGGCGTATATCTTTAAGACCATCGTGGATCCGTTTATCGGTAAGTATTCCCTGATCAAGGTTTGTTCGGGCGTATTCAAGAGCGACGATACGATCTACAACGATGAGAAGGAAGTGGAAGAGAAGATCAACAAGCTCTATGTGATGCAGGGCAGTAAGCCGATCGAGGTGAAGGAGCTGCATGCGGGAGATATCGGCGCGATCGCGAAGCTGACCGCAGCCAGGACAGGCAATACCCTTTCCACGAAGGCAAGGATCATCCGCTACGGCAAGGCTGAGATCTCCACACCGTATACATACAAGAGATACAGAGCCAAGAATAAGGGAGATGTGGATAAGGTATCCCAGGCATTGCAGAAGATGCGGCATGAAGACCAGACCTTATGGGTTGTCAACGACGGAGAGAACAGACAGACGCTGCTCTATGGCATGGGCGACCTGCATCTGGAAGTGGTTGCCAGCAGACTGCTCAATGAATACAAGGTAGAGATAGAACTGGATGATCCGAAGGTGGCTTACCGAGAGACCATCCGTAAGAAATCCGACGTAGAATATAAGTATAAGAAGCAGTCCGGCGGACACGGGCAGTACGGTCATGTCAAGATGCGCTTTGAGGCATCCGGCGATCTGGATACGGCCTATGTGTTCGACCAGGAAGTTGTGGGCGGCGCGGTTCCGAAGAACTACTTCCCGGCGGTGGAGAAGGGATTACAGGATTCCGTAGTCAGCGGACCGCTTGCGGCATATCCCGTTGTAGGCGTGAAGGCCGTGCTCTATGACGGATCCTATCATCCGGTGGACTCCTCCGAGATGGCATTTAAGATGGCGACGATCCAGGCGTTTAAGAAGGGATTTATGGAAGCAGGACCTGTGCTGCTTGAGCCGATCGCGAACCTGAAAGTGACGGTTCCGGATTCTTATACCGGCGATGTGATGGGTGACCTCAATAAGAAGAGAGGCCGCGTGCTCGGCATGAATCCGGCGGGAGAAGGCAAGACCGTGATCGAAGCCGACATCCCGATGGCATGTCTGAACGGCTACTGCACGGATCTTCGTTCCATGACCGGCGGACGCGGTGTCTATATGTATGAGTTTGCAAGATACGAGCAGGCACCCAGTGACGTACAGGCCAAGGAAGTGGCGGCAAGAGCCGGCAAGGTTGCGGAGTCCGGCAGTGACGCATAAGTAGTTATTTCTCAGTATATTTTGCAGGAAAGCATCCATGACAGAGTGGTTATCCCCACTTTGGAGTGGGTGCTTTTTGTGATTAAAAAAACATCTCGCCGTTTAAAATTCAACAGTTATTTCTAAAAAAAGCAGAAAATGAGCAACAGCCGTGCAAAACGGTTGACAAATCCGCCAGGTATACTACAATATAGAACGTGGATAAACGAAAATAACAGTTGTTCAGTAATCGATCAGAATGGAGGCGCTATGGCAGAGATATACAATCATAGAGAGGTGGAAACAAAATGGCAGAAGGTGTGGGATGACGAGAAGGCGTTTAAGACTTCCGATGACTACACCAAGCCGAAATATTATGCACTGGTGGAATTTCCTTATCCGTCAGGACAGGGGCTTCATGTGGGACATCCGAGACCGTACACTGCGCTTGACATCGTGGCCAGGAAGAGAAGGATGCAGGGATATAATGTTCTCTACCCGATGGGATGGGACGCTTTCGGTCTGCCGACGGAGAACTATGCGATCCAGAACCATATTCATCCGAAGATCGTGACACAGAACAACGTAGCACGCTTCAAGAGCCAGCTCCATTCACTCGGCTATTCTTTTGACTGGGACCGGGAGATCAATACGACGGACCCGGCATACTATAAATGGACGCAGTGGATCTTTTTAAAGCTGTTCAAGGCGGGACTTGCCTATAAATCCGAGATGCCGATCAACTGGTGTACCTCCTGTAAGGTTGGTCTGGCCAATGAGGAAGTGGTGAACGGCGTCTGCGAGCGCTGCGGTTCCGAGGTGGTCCGCAAGGTGAAGAGCCAGTGGATGCTTAAGATCACGGAATACGCGGACAAGCTGATCCAGGGACTGGATACGGTGGACTATGTGGAGAGAGTCAAGGTATCCCAGAAGAACTGGATTGGGAAATCTACCGGTGCGGAAGTAGACTTTTCCATCAAAGGGAAAGAAGATAAGATGCGGATCTATACGACCCGCTGTGATACGCTGTTCGGTGTGACCTATATGGTCATGTCGCCGGAGCATCCGCTGATCGATAAATATAAAGCGGATATCAGGAACTGGGATGAGATCGCGGCTTACCGCGAGCAGGCGGCCAGGAAGTCTGATTTCGAGCGCGCGGAACTGGCGAAGGAGAAGACGGGCGTGAAGATTGACGGCCTGACGGCAGTCAATCCGGTGAACGATGTGGAGATACCGATCTTTGTCTCCGATTATGTGCTTATGAGCTATGGGACGGGCGCGATCATGGCGGTACCTGCCCATGATGAGAGGGACTGGGAGTTTGCGAAGAAATTCGGCCTGCCGATCATTGAGGTCGTTGCGGGCGGCAGGGATGTGCAGGAGGAAGTCTATACGGATGTGGCGACGGGAACGATCGTCAATTCCGGTTTTATCAGCGGTCTCAGCGTAGAGAACGCGCAGGAAAGGATGATCGCTTTTCTGGAAGAAAAGGGGATTGGCTGCGCCAAGACCAACTTTAAATTGCGGGACTGGGTTTTCTCACGCCAGCGTTACTGGGGAGAGCCGATCCCGATCGTACACTGTGAGAAATGCGGTTACGTGCCAATTGATGAGAGTGAACTGCCGCTTGAGCTGCCGGATGTGGACAGTTATATGCCGACGGATAACGGAGAATCGCCGCTGGCACTTATGACTGATTGGGTCAATACCAAATGTCCGTGCTGCGGCGGCCCGGCAAAGCGGGAGACGGATACCATGCCCCAGTGGGCGGGATCTTCCTGGTATTTCCTGCGCTATACGGATCCGACCAATACAGAGGCTCTTGCGAGTAAGGAGGCATTGGATTACTGGATGCCGGTGGACTGGTATAACGGCGGTATGGAGCATACCACGCTGCATCTTCTGTATTCCAGATTCTGGCACAAATTCCTGTATGACCAGAAGGCGGTGCCTTGTCCGGAGCCCTATGCCAAGAGAACGTCCCACGGTATGATCCTGGGACTGAATCCGCATAACTTCGCGAATCTGCCGACCGGGGAGCAGGAGAAGCTGCTTGCCGAGTATGGCAGCGAGAAGGCAGCCAGAGCCGCTCTTAAGGAAAAGTACGGCGAGATGGCGGAACATCCTGTGGTGAAGATGTCCAAATCCCTGGGAAATGTGGTCAATCCCGATGATATTGTGACGGAGTATGGCGCAGATACGCTCAGAACATACGAGATGTTCATCGGCGCTTTCGAGATGAGTGCGGGCTGGTCCGAGGACGGGGTGAAAGGCTGCCGCCGTTTCCTGGAAAGAGTGTGGAAGCTGCAGGATCTGATGACAGATGAGGATGCCTACTCGAAGGACTTAGAGACCAGGATGCATCAGACGATCAAGAAGGTCAGCAATGATTTCGAGAATCTGAAATACAATACGGCGATCGCCGCGATGATGGCGCTGATCAACGAATTCTATAAGAAAAACGCGGTGACAAGAGGCGAGTACAGGACGTTGCTTGCGATGTTAAATCCGGTGGCGCCGCATATCACGGAAGAACTGTGGCAGAGGGCCGGTTTTCCGGGCCGGCTGTATCAGGCTGCCTGGCCGGAATACGAGGAGGCAAAGACCGTGGAAGCGACTGTGGAGATCGCGGTGCAGATCAACGGTAAGACGAGAGCCACGCTGATGATCGGCAAGGACGATCCGAAGGATGCGGTCATTGCCAAGGCAAAGGAGACCGTGGCCGATAAGCTGACCGGGACCATCGTCAAGGAGATCTATGTGCCGGGCAGAATCGTTAATATCGTACAGAAATAAGATGGCTTTTGTCTGAAAGCCATGGAAACAGACAGCAGGCCGTCAGAGAGAAGTTCCTTGGGGAAGCTTCCGTCTGGCTGCCTGCTGTTTTGAGATCTTTGGGACTATTTTCTCCGCAGCTTCATCAGCTTGTCGATCTTATCGAGTTCTTCCGCGGTAGAATACTTGCGGATCGTAGCGGTGATCGTCTCGATCTCCTCATTGCTGAAGGAGATATGCTGGTCCATGCCCCGCTTGGCAATGGACATTAAGAACGGCATCATCTGCTCCTTTTTCAGGGACTGGCTCTCAAAGACGAGGGCCTGCAGAAAATTGAGCTTTGCTTTATCGATCCGTGAGACGGCGGGATCGTCCATCCAGTTTCCGGCCATAAGTCTGTTCCTCCTGTTTCAGATGATTTGAGATTTCGCTTAAGCGGAATCATTGCGGTATTATGGATTATTGTGGTTCGGGATTTTGCTGCTGAAACATCTCGAACATTTCTTTCTGCTCGGGAGAGAGCATGTTCATAAGCATATCCATCATGGAAAAGGACCCGTTCCCGAATGTGCCGGATCCGGAGTCTGATTCACTGTCTGCGGCATCGCCAAAGGAGGCGGCAGACATATCCGGGAATATTTCCTGCAGGGCAGAGATGGTCTGCGACATTTCCTGAAAGGTTTCCATGGTCTGCAGCATATTACGTAACTGCTCCAACTGTCTGATCTCTTCCGGAGAAGAGTAGAGACTAAGCTGCAGGCACAGCGACTGCAGATCAGGCTTCCTGCTCTGGTCATCCCGGATGCTGCATCCGCTGATCTGGAAAGGATGGCGGCGGACATAACGCATCGTATATTGAAGTTCCATATATTTGATATAGACGGCCATGTTTTTCTGCATGGAAGGTTCTATGTAGGGGAGAAGAACCTTCAGTTTCTGTATCTGATTCGTGGTGTATAAGGCATCGAATGCCATAACGTTTGCCGCTTCTTCATGATTGTTTTCCATAGATCGTGTGCCTTTCTGATGCCTGTGATCACACCCACAGTATGCCTATAGTATGCTTATGTGTCTTAAGATGGATTTATGAACGGTAGAAGCTTTGTTTCCCTTTCCGTTATGATATGAGAAAATAGGCTCCGATAGAGCCAGAGCCTATTTCCCAGATGTGAAATATTAGATGTGAAAGGGATGATCCGATGATCGTTTAGCCGCAGCAGCTAGAGAGGATCAGTAACCAGATCAGAGTATTGCAGCAGTTGTTGTCGGAGCCGCCGAAAAGGCCGAATCCGCCGCCGTCACATCCGCATCCGTCATTATTGTTGTTGCAGCATGCAAGAAGGATAAGGATCCAGATCCAGGAACCGCATCCGCCGCCGAAGAAACCGCCGTTATTATTGTTGCATCCGCAGTGAGTTGCTGATAAATCGCTCATGTTTTTGTGCCTCCAAATGTTGGTTATGGTTTATCTTATGTGGGAGGGGTGTATGTGTTACCGGAAAACGAAAAGATTTTTGAGGTGCACGAGTGCCCTGCAGGAAGAAGAAAAGCAATGAAAAATATCTATAACTTGTATTTTCTCGACAAAACACTTGCATAAATCTCAAGATATAGTAAAATTAATCTATATGCAAATCATCAAATGATGTATCATAAGTCATATAAAGTATCAGATAAAGGAGCGATCCCCATATGGCGGGATTAGAAGTAGCCGGCAGGAGGTTTAGGACGGAAGAGGATTTCAAGGCAGCCCTGCGTGATCAGGCCAAGATCGAGAAGATCAGGGCGCAGATTGATATGGAGCAACCGGGAGAAGTCATCAGGCTTTATATCGATATGCAGTCTGGCAGATACCGTTTTGAAACAGCTGTCGGGAATGATTTCGATGATGAGATCTACGAGCTTGCGCAGATCTACAAGCGTCAGGGATATACCAAAGAAAGCATATTGCCGGTCGAGAAGAAAAAGAAACCTGTAGAGAAACTTATTGGAAAAAAGGCAACAGGTGCATTCCGAAAGGAGTCAGACCAGAAAACCGTCGTTACGGGATCTGATGAAGATGACAACGTCGGCCGCCCTGATCGTGACACGGTCAGGATCGATCAATATGACGAGGAAATGCAGAAGGTCATTCTTCGCGAGTTACATAAGAGAGAGAAGCGGCGCAGGATGATGGTCGTTTTCTGTTCTGCAGTGGCGGCGCTGTGTTTTGGATATTTCGGTATCTATTATTATTTTGCAGACCGGACGGAGACAGATTATGAGAATCTTGCCAGTTTGAAAGGCAATACGACGCTTGCGGCGTCTCCTCCTGTGGTGACGATCCACCGTACCGGTGAAGAGGAGGTAGAGCTGACAGTTCTCGAAGAATATCAAACTTTATATAATAAGAATAAAAGTCTAATCGGATGGCTCAAAATTGACGATACAAATATAGATTATCCTGTCATGCAGACAGTGAATAACGAGTACTATCTGGATCATAATTACACGCAGGAGTACGATAAGAACGGCAGTCTTTTTCTGGATAAGGACTGTGACATCGTACACAGGAATACAAACCTGATCATATATGGACATCATATGAAATCGGGTAAGATGTTTGGCAATCTGAATAAGTACAGCAGTGAGGATTACGCGAAACAGCACGCGCTCATTCAGTTTGATACCATATATGAAAAGGGAACCTACGAAGTGATGTACGTATTTCGATCCAGGATCTATAATGAGGAAGAGGTCGTGTTTAAATACTATCAGTTTTTTGATGCGGCTTCTGAGAAAGAGTTCAATTCGAACATGCAGGAGATGGCGGCGTTGTCTCTATATGACACCGGTGTTACGGCAAGTTACGGAGATGAACTTTTAACGCTGTCAACCTGTGATAATTCCGAGCAGGATGGCCGCTTTGTGGTCGTTGCCAGGCGGGTGGAATAATCGGATCTGGCGGATATGGAATTTAGACTTGTGGAATAGAGACGCAGCATGACATAGAACATACATGGGAGTTGAGGAGAGGGCAATGGCTATGAAAAAGACGGCTAAGAAATCAGGGAGAAGATTGAAGAGAAGTGTCAGACGGAGTCTGGCGGCTGTACTTATGATCACAGCTATCGGGATCGCGGCGGTACCTGTACCGGAGAACTATGCGGACAATGGAGACGCAGCCGGAAATATGACCAGAGCTGCAGATGTGCATGAAAAGGATCTGGCAGGCTATGGATACAAGGATACACTGCGCAAGGTGACAGAACTTGTGGAAAAGAAAGATGAGAATGGCGATGTGATCAAGGATGCCGACGGCAATCCTGTCATGGAAGAAGTCATCAAAGAAGTCAGAGATACGTCGCATGACGAACTGACCGCCACGAGCACCAGCGGCAAGAAGATCGATCTGAACCGTCATGCCGGTAAAGACATAGAAGACCTGATGCAGGAGCCGGATGTGATGCCTTCCCTGGCGACGACGGACGTGGGCGGCGGCATTTATGACCTGTGTTGGCAATTTATGTTCTATCAGGTGAAAGAACCGGAGAGTAACGCGGACCGCGGCGTCATCTGCAAGTACAATAACCAGTATTCGACCGATAAGCTGGAACTGGGCATGAAGCCGATCACAGAGTACTATACGGTGCCGGAGAATCGGTTTGAGGCATATTTTAACGAAAATTATCAGGAGCTTAATGCGGACGGAACTCCCGTTGCCAATGGCATGACTCATGATAAGGCAATGAAGAATATGAAGATGGATCCGACACTGGAGATCATATTCAGCTACGGCGTTTATAAGGCAAACAGCCTGACGGAGTTTGAGAAGAACTTTTTCCAGACCAACTGCAAGACGGAATACGACAATAAGGTAAAAGAATTCCAGCAGTATGAGAAAGATAAAGAAAATTATGATAAAAACGGCGGGACAGAACCTATCGTACCGAAAGAATTGATCAAAAAGCCCTCTGAGGTCTATTCCACAGAACAGAAGCTCAAATTCTTCTGTGATCAGGATAAATCACTAGAGAAATACGGTTCAGGCTATACGCTCCGCCGTGTCAGTGACAGCAGGCTGAAGACAGACGGATCCACAGATACCGAAAGTGTGATCTATATGGCGCACGGCGGAAAGCCGATAGAATCCATGGGAGCCTCCAATGACCTGAACGGATTTCTGGCCACGGCCACAAGCCCGTATCTGATGTGTGCGATCGGAAATCAGGCCTTTAAGGGCGTGTCCAAGGTCGTAAACCTGGTAATTCCTTCGATGATCGGTTATATCGGGGACGAGGCTTTTGCCGATGCGGCTCTGATGGAGAGCATTCAGATCGATAACGTGGCAAAGATCGGTAACAGGGCCTTTAAGGGCTGTGTTAAGCTTGCCACGGTTAAGATTGCCCAGGGTACGGAAGTGATCGGTGCGGACTGCTTCAGCGGAACTGCGATCAATGAGATCGTGCTGCCGACTTCCATTACAACGATCGGGTACGGCGCCTTTTCGAAGTGCCGGAATCTTTCGACTCTTAATCTGAATAATATGAAGACCGCCTGCGAGGTTAAGGATTATGCGTTCTATGACTGTAACGCGTTATCCAGTGTGGCGATGGCGGATTCCGCTATTATTTCTCTCGGGGACGGCACTTTTGCGGTAGAGGGCGGTTCACTTCCGATGGGGATCGTACTGCCTAAGGGAATGTCTGATGCGAAGAGTATCGGCAACTATCTCTTCGCAGGCAGATCCAGCCTGGAGTATGTGGTATTTCCGCAAAATTACGGCCGCACGGCGACACCGGATACCAAGATTCCTGATTCGGTATTCCACCGATGCGTCAACTTGCAGTATGTGGAATTCCCGACGGATCAGAAGAATGATCCGCAGGCGTGTGGTTTTGTACAGTACAACCCGGAGAAGCTGTTTGCGGATGTGATCAATCCCGACTTCTATGTGAAAGGTCCCAAGACCAACACACAGGGGGATCCGGCGTATCCGAGAACAAGTACCTGGGATGCCGTGACGGCAGTTTCGGAGACCGTGCCATACCTGTACATCGAGAACGGCGTGGAATATTATGAAGTCAGTGACGGAACATATCTGTTATGCATTAACGATAAAGGGATTCTGACGTCCTGTACCTTTAAGCCGGGCGTAGAGGATTCGAAAAAGAAGAATGTGAAGCTTGTAATACCGGCATTGGTGGGACATACGAAAGTGGTCGGAATCGCTTCGGGATGTTTCAGTGATTCCGAACTGAATGAGAATGTGATCTCCCTGACGATCAAGGACGAATCCATTACCGAGATCGAGAACGGTGTGTTCCAGGGCGGTGGCGGCAAGAATCAGAAAGATTGGCAGAAGCTGCAGAAAGTCTATATCGGTAATTCCGTGACGAAGATCGGAGACAATGCCTTTAAAGACTGTATC
This sequence comes from uncultured Lachnospiraceae bacterium, assembly GCA_947564645.1. Classification (GTDB taxonomy): domain Bacteria; phylum Bacillota; class Clostridia; order Lachnospirales; family Lachnospiraceae; genus UBA3282. The sequence goes on along the minus strand of CANOCU010000007.1, from coordinate 75,559 downwards.
AGTCTGACAGATGTAACCTTTAATTCTCCGCTTGGCGGACATGAGGCGTTTACGATCGGTACGGATGCCTTTAAGACACAGAGCGGCGAGCTGACCTTCCATGGAGATATCGTGAAAGGATATGCGCCCTTTGACTGGGCAACGGATCCGGGTAATGTCATTCAGACGCAGGATGGGATCAGAGTGTGTTATAAGAGCCTTTCCCCGACCTATCTGACCGTTATGTATAATCCGGTCACAAAGATGGTCACGCTGCTTGACTATCCGAAGTATAATGAAGTCAGCGAGATTCTTTATGATGCACATGCGGATGAGATCCGAAACGGTAATTTCGCATCCTATGAAGATATGAAGGTTGCTGAGTGGTATAATCGTTATGCAGATGAGAAGTATGACGAGAACCGTAAGAACTTTGCCAATGCATGGGCATCGGAAAGTGATAAGGAAGCATTGTATGCTTCGGATAACTATGGTCCGTGGATCAATGCTGAGTTCTGTAAGAACTGGGAGGACTGGAAAAACGGGAATCCGAATCCGTCTACCCCGGATGTGCCTGACACAACAAGCGATTCGAGTACGACGACAACCGCGAAGGCTCTGACGGACTGGTTGTTTGAGCCGATCACGGTTTTGGCAGCGGCAGATACGCCGGTGCCGGCCGGAAGTCCGAAACCTTACTATAGCGTATATCCTTATAATGTAATAGACCTCGTGGATGTGAACGATCCATATCGTGCGCCTACGGCGGAAGAGCAGGGACTGGTCTATGCTACCAGGAATATTATTGTGCCGGAGGGCGTTGATTCCATCGATGTATATGGATATGTCAAGAATTATGACGTAAACGGAAATGTCACCACAGATGTTGACAGAAATACAGGCAACTATAATACGTATCTGAGAGATAACTGGAGTACGGATATTGTCAAGATGTATGAGCGGACAGGGAACGACGAGGTTGATCATACGCAGATCGTGCCTGGTTTGTTCAGCGGATACTTTAAGGACAATACGTCAGTGGAGTCCCATATCCGGGGCAATGACCTGATTCAGTCGGTTACGCTCAATAGTGTCAGGTATCTGCCGGACTATGCGTTTGACAGCTGCGAGAACTTAAGATGGGTAGTTATAGGGGATGATCTTGCCGATATCGGTAAGGCGCCGTTTCGAGGCTGTTACAGGATGACTTCGGTCAGCAACAACGAGTATTACACGACAGAGAATGGCATCATATATTCCAATAATGCGGACGGTTCCCGTACCATAGAGGAATGTCTGTCAGCAAGAGGGAATGGTGTCGGTGAAGGCGTAGTGAGCATCGTCTCGGATCCGAACCTTGCCAGTGTGAGTTCGATCAAGCCCGGAGCCTTTGAGGATTGTGACAATATTACCTCGATCAGCTTCGGCATGAATGATACGGCCGGACTGACGATCATTCCGGAGGACTGTTTCCGGAACTGTGATAAGTTGGCTTCCGTGACTCTGCCGAGAACCGTGAATGATGTGGAACGAGGCGTGTTTATCGGTTCCAATGCCCTGAATACGCTCACCTTCTACGGTAAGGAAGTGAAGATATCCGGCAATGCGTTTGAGAGCAGTGAAGAGAAAAGCAATACATTGGTAAGAACCTATGATGATTCCGCAGTTGTTCGTTACGTCAAGGAATATGGCAAAGCCTATAATCTTACGTTGGATAACAATCGTCTTGGCGAGTTGTGGATCGTTACTTTCCTGGATTCCGACCATATGATGATGAGTGGACTGGTCGATAAGGAAGGCAATGAGATAGAGAATCCGCAGTATGTGCAGGATGGCGGATATGCGGTCGTTCCGCAGGATCCGGTTCATGAAGGCTGGACATTCGAGCAATGGGTCGGCATGAACGGTACCGAGATCGACGATAAGATCACGGAGGATACGATCTTCTATGCACAGGGCCACTCAGATAGCGGCATGGTAAACGGCAAGTATATGGTAGAGTTCTATGACGGTGTCGACGGTAAGAAGATCGGGCCGACACAGTATATTGAGCCGGGAAGTGATGCAATTGCACCTTCACAGCCTGTTCATGCAGGATATGCTTTCGATAAATGGAGTGACAGTTATACGAATATACAGGCGAATAAGTCCATCGTTGCCCTGTATAAGGCAACGACCAGCGGCGGCAGCACAAATTCAGGAGGATCGAATTCGGGTTCGAATACAACGTCGAACAGGACGACTTCGTCACAGACATCCTCCAGTACGAGTACGACTTCTTCCTCGTCCGCATCTACATCGACCACGTCGTCAACAGGAAATACGGCGATGTATTCGGTGACGGTGATCGGCGGTAGCGGCAGCGGCAGCTATGCACAGGGTGCGCCTGTCGTTATTACGGCTAATACACCGGCGGCAGGATCGGTATTCAGCAAGTGGGTGACCGAATCCCAGGGTGTTTCACTGGCCAGTGTCAGCACGTCGCCGACGACATTTACGATGCCGGGCAATAACGTAACGATCACCGCAGAATATACAGCGGGAACAACACCGGCAGCACCGGCGGCCGGCAGCACCGGCGGCAATGGCGGCAATGGCGGGAATGACCGCAACACCGGTGCGGGCAGTACCAGGGTAGATATTACCAAGCCCGGTATCTCGAACAAGGATCTTGCGACCGCGAATGTGAACGGTGCGACGGATAACTTTATCATCAAGATCTCCGAGACGGATGAGGCGACGAAGGCTGTGGCAGATGCGCTGACAGGCGAGTATGGCAGCCTGGATAATATCCTTTATTATGCAATGGATATCAGCCTGTATGACGCTACCGGAACCACGAAGATCACAGATACGTCGGGAATATCGGTAGATATCACGATTCCGATCCCGGATGCCCTGATCGCTTATGGCGGTAATAATATGGCGGGTGCTGTGGTGAACGGTAATCAGTTGGAGAACCTGAATGAGAATTTCACAACGATAAACGGCGTCCCTTGTATCAGATTTACGGCGTCCCACTTCTCACCGTATACGATTTATGTAGATACGGGTAATCTGACGGAGGGTATGCTTGATACGACGCCCAAGACCGGTGATCCGATCCATCCGAAGTGGTTCTTATCCCTCGGCCTGGCATGCTTATCCGTAATTCTGTTTATGAAGAAAGATAAGCGGACCAAAGTGAAAACAGCATAAGGGAAATTTTATGAAGAAAACAATAAGAAATCTGATAGGTATTCTGCTTCTTGCTACGGCAACGGCAGTAACACAGATCCCTGTATCAGATGTGGAGGCGGCTCCGACCGCCTCTGCATCTGATTTTCAGATGGATGGGACGACATTAGTGAAGTATAACGGCACGGCTGACACCGTGTCTGTTTCCAATTCGGTGAAAAGAATAGAAGCGGAAGCTTTTGCAGGTAATGATAAGATACGCAATGTGACGATTGGCGATGCGGTCGAGGTTATTGGTGCCAGAGCCTTCTCAGAATGTAAGAATTTGGAAAGTGTGACGATACCGGATTCTGTGCGGGAAGTTGGCACGGCGGCTTTCAGCGGCTGTCTGTCATTAAAGGATGTGACGGTGGGAACAGGACTTACAAGCCTTGGCAACGGAGCGTTTGCCGGGAATCACAGTCTGGAAAAGATACGTTTCAGCAGCAGCAATCCCAAATTTACCTGCGATGACGGCGCGATCCTGAATAAAGACGGCAGAGATACGATCTATCAGCTGCTTGCCGGCAGGAAAGGTGACAACTATGATATCCCTTCAGGTATTAAGACAATTAAGCCGTATGCCTTCTGGGGCAATTATCATTTAGAGCACGTGAGCATAGGCAAGGATGTGAAGGAGATTCCTGCCTATGCATTCTCCAACTGTCGGAATTTGAAAGACGCGGAGATTTCTTTCTCGGTCAAGAACATTGATATGAAGGCGTTTGAAGACTGTGTAAGACTCCGTCAGATCACGATTCCTGCTTCTGTAGGCACGATCCACAGTACGGCCTTTGACGGATGTACCAAGCTTAAGATTAAGGCGGATGCCGGGTCGGCTGCGGATACTTTTGCACAGTCTTTGACTTTAGAAGATATCGAAGTATCCGAATATGAAGAAGCTCCTGTCTCTGACAGTGTCAGCAGTAATGATATGCAGGATATCACTGTCCCGGATATGATACCGGAACCGGTCGATTATTACCATGAGGTTTCCCATATGAATGCGATGGCGGAGGAGGAAGACGACTCTGTCAAGGGAAAGACGCGGGTAATCGGTGAGCAGGCTTATGTGATTATAGACAATGCGACGGCTACGATCAATGTCGGAAGTACCGGAGAGACGATCGGAGGGCCGCCGGATAAAGATACGGAACAGAATATGGATACGGTTCCGGGACTGGCCGGCTCCGATGATGCGAAGGGCGGTTCCTTTCCGAAATATGCGATTGTGAAAGGCGGCGACGGAAAGACTGTCATTGCAGCACAGGCCTATTATGACAGTGAAATGACTTCCTATACGATTCCGGAAAATGTCGTGCGGATCGGTGATTTTTCTTTTGCAAGATCCGGTCTGCAGTTCGTCTCGATCCCGGAAGGGGTAGAGGAGATAGGATATGCGGCTTTTTATCATTGTGATGATCTGAAAGAGGTGACGATACCAAAGAGTGTGGAAGCGATAGATGCGGCTGCCTTCGAACAGACGGCCTGGCTGTCGGCATGGAGACAAAACGATGCAGGTGATTTTCTGATCGTCGGGGACGGCATTCTTCTGGCTTATAAGGGAAATAGCAGTGTTGTTGCGATTCCCGACGGTGTGAAGAGAATCGGAGCGGAAGTCTTTAAAGAACATCAGGAGATTGAAAGCGTTACTTTGCCGGACAGCGTGGAAGTGATCGGAGAGGCTGCCTTTGCGGACTGTAATAATCTCACACAGACAGAAGGCGGAAGTCAGATCAGAAAGATCAGTGACAGAGCGTTTGCAGGCTGTCCGCTCAATACGATAGTTATTCCGGAAACCGTCGAAGAGATAGGACTTCGCGCTTTTGACAGTGCAGATTCTGTGAAGGAGCCAGGAAACGGTGTTGTTGTTTTTGCAGGCGAAAAACTGCCGGCGCTTTCTTACGAGACCATGTCTACCAGGCTATACAGGGATACCTATCGGGATCTGGCATTTAAGGGAAGCACGATAGCCATTGTTCCGGAGTCGGTCAATGATCTGACGGGGACCGTGCTTGCTGACACAAAAGCCGGCTTTACAGGTGTTGTCTGTAAAATGGGGAAGGAAGCGTCAGACGAGGGGGAAGGAACCCTGCAGATCGTATCCAGGCAGGGGCATGACGCTTTGCCGGCCGTCGGAGATACCTGTAAGATCGATGGACGATCTTATGTCCTGGAAGAAGGCGGACAGATTGCCGGTTCTGCCGACAGTTCCGGCAATGAAGATGCGCAGACAGATACAGGCATCAGGGTAGTGATCGAGAGTGATACCATGCCTGACAACGGCGCCGCCGGAGCGGTTCTTGCCGGTTCCGATGAAGGATTTGTATTGACGGTCAGAGATGACGAAATTGCCGGGACGAAGATCGGGGATGTCTATAAGAAGATTTACGGGAATACCCTGCCCGGTAATCTGTGTGCTTATGAGATCAACTTGACGGAAGCTTCCAGCGGGATACCGATCACGGGACTGGGCAAGATGAGTGTTGATGTAACCTTACCGATACCGAATGGCGTAGGGGAAGAGAACCTGCATGTAGTCTGTCTCGACGAGGACGGGCAGTTAGAAGAGGTGGACAGCAGGGTGGTTTCGGCGGACGGTATGAATGCGGTAACTTTTACTGCCAGACATTTTTCGCCGTATGGCATTTACAATTACGGATCCGGCAAGGAATCGACCGCGAATGTGAAAGACGGGCAGGCTGTGTTCACTTCCCTGGGAAATAAGGACGAATCGCCGGATACAGGGGATAACAGTATCCATCCCAAATGGTTCTTAAGTGCAGGACTGTTTTTCATGGCCCTGACGATGTTTCTGTATCGCAGGAACAGGAAACCAGATCAAATATAATACAGAACATGATAAGACTCCTGGCATAGAATAGTCTATAGGCCAGGAGTTTTTTTGGCGAAAGACAGGTGAACATGGAGAAAAAACGTGAATCGTGTAAGAAAACAGGTCAAGTGTGATGAGATTTTACAGAGAAGTATTGTAACAGAGGAAGTCGCGGTTGCGATTCTGGATACGGGAATTGGCTGGCATCCGGATTTCGGGGACCGGGTGATCGCCTTTGCCGACTTTGTGAACGGGCGTCTGGCAAGCTACGATGACAGCGGGCACGGGACACATGTGGCGGGATGTGTGGGCGGCAGCGGGTACGCCTCCCGCGGATCTTACAGAGGAATGGCGCCTGCCTGCAGATTCTGTATCGGAAAGGTACTGGATCAAAACGGCGAGGGCTGTATTGAAAGCATGTACCACGGGCTGATGTGGGTGCTTGAAAATTATGAACGTTACCATATTCGTGTTCTGAATGTGTCCCTGGGCATCGGTTCGAGCGGTGATAAGGAGCAGATGGAAGAGCTGGTGGAGATGTTGGATTCTGCATGGGAGAAAGGGATCGTTGTGGTGTGTGCGGCAGGAAATAACGGTCCGAAAGAGGGGACGATCTCTCCGCTTGGATGCAGCCGCAGGGTGATTACGGTCGGCTGTCATGAAGGAGGGTATTTCGGGGCACGAAAGGATCTTTGCGAGAACTATTCAGGCAGGGGAAGCAGAAACATGCTGTATCGAAAGCCCGATATTGTGGCACCGGGAACCGATATCCTGTCCTGCAATCTGCAGTGGAAGGGAAACAGGCGGATCGGGTATCGGAATGCTTATATCAAGAAGAGCGGTACGTCCATGGCAACCCCGGTCGTCGCAGGAGCGGCGGCGTTGTTTCTGCAAAAATATCCGCAGACGGATAATGAGCAGCTCAAGCGGAAAATGATATACAGTGCCAACGATATAGGCGATTCGTGGAGCAAACAGGGCTGGGGGATGTTGGATGTGGATAAGATGTGCTCCTTTTGATTTTGTGGGTTGACATGAACGGTATGATTGTATACAATTATACGTGGCTTACGTTTTCATAATAAAATACCGACAGGAAAGGTGTGATGACAGCTATGTATGATGAGAGAACCTTCACAAATCGTCCGGTAACGATGAACGATCACAACAATCTTCTGGAAATAGAAGAGCACATGTATATTCTGGACGATGTGAAGAAACCTAACGTTTTCAGGAATATGTTTCCTTATTCCGAGATACCGAAGATTCCGTTTAACGACAGAACCGTACCGCATAATATGCCGAAGGATATCTGGATCACGGATACGACCTTTCGGGATGGACAGCAGTCCAGAGCGCCTTACACGACAGAGCAGATCGTCACGATCTATGATCATCTGCACAGGCTTGGCGGTCCAAACGGCATGATTCGTGCCAGTGAGTTCTTTCTGTACAGCAAGAAGGACAGGGATGCCGTCTATAAGTGTATGGAACGGGGATACCGCTATCCGGAGGTCACAAGCTGGATCCGCGCCAGTAAGGATGATTTTAAGCTGGTCAAGGAAATCGGGATGAAAGAGACGGGGATCCTGGTGAGCTGTTCCGATTATCATATTTTCCTGAAATTGAAGATGACCAGACGGCAGGCGATGGAACATTATCTGAGTGTGATCCGTGACTGTCTGGAGGAGGGGATCAGTCCCCGCTGTCATTTAGAGGATATTACCAGGGCGGATATCTATGGCTATGTGGTACCTTTCTGCATGGAATTAATGAAACTGATGGAAGAGTATCAGATCCCGATCAAAGTACGGGCATGCGATACCATGGGATACGGTGTGAATTATCCGGGGGCGGTTATTCCCAGGAGCGTGCAGGGAATCATCTACGCAATACATACCCATGCGGGTGTTCCGCATTCCCTCATCGAGTGGCATGGACATAATGATTTCTACAAGGCTGTTTCGAATTCGACTACAGCGTGGCTGTACGGCTGTTCAGGGATCAATACTTCTCTGTTTGGAATCGGAGAGAGGACAGGCAATACGCCTCTTGAGGCAATGGTCTTTGAATATGCACAGCTGCGAGGAGATCTTAACGGCATGGATACTACCGTTATTACGGAACTTGCGGAATATTACGAGAAGGAGATCGGATACGAGATTCCGCCCAGAACACCGTTTGTCGGTAAGAATTTCAATGTGACAAGAGCCGGCATCCATGCGGACGGGCTCCTTAAGAACGAGGAGATTTATAATATTTTTGATACGGAGAAGTTCCTGAACAGACCGGTGCTGTGTGCGGTATCCAATACCTCCGGACTGGCGGGGATTGCACATTGGATCAATACGTATTATCATATAAAAGAGGAAGATCATCTGGACAAGAACTGTGACCTGGTGAGGGCCCTGAAGGTCTGGGTGGACGAAGAATATGCCGCGGGCCGTGTGACCGTACTTACGGATGACGAATTGACTGCACAGATTCAGAATACCTGCGTCCGGCTTGGTATCGGGATGCCGGGATCGGATGTGGGATCATGATATGGGAAATTGGAGTGTAAGACAGTAGAAATGGCTAATTATGATGTAAAAAATGAGGTAAGCGATAAATATTCCCTGCGCGGCAGGGTATTTCAGAAGCTGCGTGAGGATATTCTGAGTGGCAAATATAAGGATCATGAAGAGCTGAAGGAGGTGGCGATCGGTGAAGAGCTGGGTGTCAGCCGTACACCGGTCAGGGAAGCCTTCCGTCAGCTGGAGCTGGAAGGCCTGATCCAGATCGTACCGAACAGGGGAGCCTATGTGACGGGGATCACGGCTAAGGATGTCAAGGATATCTATATGATCCGTTCCCTGTTAGAGGGTCTGTGTGCGAAACTGGCTACCGAGAAGATCACAGGAGAACAGCTTGAGGAGATGGAGGAGAACATTTATCTGGCGGATTTTCATGCATCGAAGGGTCATCTGGACCAAATGGCGGAATTGGACAACCGTTTTCACGATATCCTCTACGAAGCCTGTGACTCTAAGATGTTGGAACATACCTTGAAGGACTATCACCAGTATGTACTCCGTGTCAGGCAGAAAACCCTCGCCACCAATACGAGGGGACGTGCCTCCAACGATGAGCACAGGCAGATCATGGAGGCGATCAAGGCAAAGGATGCTGATAAGGCGCAGCAGCTGGCAAACAAACATATGCTGAATGCCTATGAGAACATGGTACAGAACGGTCTCTATGAAATCTATGGTGAGGAGGCCGGACAGTAAACGCGACGTGAAAGGAAAGGATGAAAAGTATGGAGAAGATCAAAATGACAACCCCGCTCGTGGAGATGGATGGAGACGAGATGACCAGGATTCTCTGGAGCATGATCAAGGAGGAGCTGTTAGAGCCATATATCGATCTGAAAACAGAATATTATGACCTGGGACTGGAGCATCGGAACGAGACGGATGACCAGGTCACTCTGGATTCTGCGGAGGCTGCCAGGAAATACGGCGTAGCGGTAAAATGTGCAACGATCACCCCCAATGCCGCCAGAATGACGGAATATAATCTGAAAGAGATGTGGAAAAGTCCTAACGGAACGATCCGTGCCGCTCTGGATGGAACGGTATTCCGCGCACCGATCATTGTGAAAGGGATCGAACCCTGTGTCAGGAACTGGGAGAAGCCGATCACACTGGCAAGACATGCCTACGGGGATGTCTATAAGAATACAGAGATCAAGGTTCCGGGCGCCGGTAAGGCCGAGCTGGTATTCACTGCGGAAGACGGGACGCAGATGCGGGAGACCATACATCATTTTACGGGAGCAGGCATCCTGCAGGGAATCCATAACACAGAGGAATCCATAACCAGTTTTGCCAAAGCATGTTTCAATTTTGCCCTTGATACGAAGCAGGATCTGTGGTTTGCGACGAAGGACACGATCTCCAAGAAGTACGATCATACGTTCAAGGACATTTTCCAGGAGATTTATGACGCCGAATATAAGGAAAGATTCGAAGCGGCAGGGATCGAGTACTTCTATACCCTGATTGATGATGCGGTGGCACGTGTCATGAAGGCAAAGGGCGGCTTTATCTGGGCATGTAAGAACTATGACGGAGATGTGATGAGCGATATGGTATCCTCCGCATTCGGTTCCCTTGCCATGATGACCTCTGTCCTGGTATCGCCGAACGGCGCCTATGAATATGAGGCGGCACACGGAACGGTACAGAGACATTATTATAAGTATCTGAAGGGAGAGGAGACTTCCACCAATTCGGTGGCAACCATCTTTGCGTGGACAGGAGCGCTCAGAAAGCGCGGCGAACTGGACGGCAATCAGGAACTGATGAACTTCGCGGACAGACTGGAGAAAGCGACAACGCAGACGATCGAAGAAGGGAAGATGACCAGAGATCTGGCGCTGATCACTTCCCTGCAGGATGTGACGGTATTAAACAGTGCAGATTTCATCAAGGCGATCCGGAAAACATTCGAAGCGTTATCATAGCAAAATCATGGGAACTGCTCTTACTCCGAGAGCAGTTCCCATTTTTGATAGAGTTCGTCCAACAAGGACTCATTTTCGTCCTTTTCTTTCGTCAGCTCCTGCAGTCTGGCTACGTTGGTGCAGACGTCCGGGGATGCCATGAGCAGATCTATCTCGCTGTTACGCTGTTCTAACTGTTCGATCGATTCTTCGCATCTTTTTAAATCATTTTCTTTCTTGCGCTGCGCCGCCTGCTGTTCTTTCTGCAGCTTCCAGTTCTGTCTCGTGTCAGAAGAAGCGCTATCCTTTTGTTCAGGGTAAAGTCCTTTGCTGTATGGAGAACCGGGAGCCGGGTCGCCGTCAACATTTTTTGCCTGACTTATGGAGTCAATCAACGCGAGCTGTTCCTCTTTCTTCTCAAGATAATAGTCGTAATTGCCCAGATAACTGGTCAGAACCCTGCGGTTCAGGTCAAGGATCCTGGTTGCGGTCTTGTTGATAAAGTATCTGTCGTGGGACACATACAATATCGTTCCGGTATAGGCATTCAGGGCGTCTTCCAGAATCTCCTTGGACATAATATCCAGATGATTGGTAGGCTCATCCAGGATCAGGAAATTGGCTTCCGAGAGCATCAGCTTCGCTAAAGATACCCGGCCCCTTTCACCGCCGCTTAAGGACTTGATCTGTTTGAATACATCGTCGCCGGTGAAGAGAAAAGCGGCCAGCGTGTTGCGGATCTCCGTATTGGTGAGTGTCGGGTAATCGTCGGAAATCTCCTCAAACAACGTTTTATCCTTATGCAGAACATGGTGCTCCTGATCATAATAGCCGATCGCCACATTACTGCCCAGATGAATCTCGCCTCTGTCAGGTGATACCAGTTCATTGATGATCTTTAAGATCGTGGTCTTACCGGTACCGTTGTCGCCGATGATGGCCACATGTTCCCCCTTTTTCAGTTCGAAGCCCAGATGTTCAAACAGTTTGAGAGAGCCAAAGGATTTCGACAGATCTTCCACGCGCAGGACGTCATTGCCGCTTGTGTATTTTGGTTCCAGCTTCAGGTGCATATCGCTGCGCACTTCTGTCGGTTTGTCCAGAACTTCGATCTTATCCAACATCTTGACGCGGCTCTCGGCGCGGCGGATCGATTTCTCGCGGTTAAAGGATCTCAGCTTCTCGATCACTTCTTCCTGATGTCTGATTTCCTGCTGCTGTTTCATATAGGCATGATACTCGGCAGCGCGCAGCGCTTCTTTCCTGACAGCATAGGCGGAATAGTTGCCTCCAAAAACAGACGCCTTTGCATGGTCCAGTTCTATTATTTTGTTGGCGATGCGGTCCAGAAAATAGCGGTCATGCGATACGATGATCACAGCGCCTCTGTAGTTGAGCAGGTAAGTCTCCAGCCAGGTGATGGAGGACATGTCCAGATGGTTTGTGGGCTCGTCCAAAATGATAAGATCGGGTTTTAACAGGAGCAGTTTGCCAAGAGCAACCCGTGTTTTCTGCCCACCGGAAAGTGTGGAGACAGATCTGTCAAATTCGTCCTCCGTAAAGCCAAGCCCCTTTAATACACCGGTCACTTCGCTGCGGTAGGCATATCCGTTCGCCGATTCGAAGGCATGTGTCAGACTGGCATATGTGTCCATAAGCTGTGGCAGGGTGTCTTCCGAGGCTGATTTCATCTGCAGTTCGACCAAACGCATACGCTGTTCCAATTCGATGATATCCTGTTTTACCGATAACAGTTCATTGTAGATCGTATTTTCGCCGGACACGGCTTCCTGCTGGGAGAGGTAACCGATGGTCTTTCCCCTCGAAACGGTGACGATCCCTTCATCGGCAGCCAGTTCACCCATGATAATGCGCAGCAAGGTAGTCTTACCGGCCCCGTTGATGCCCACAATGGCCGCTTTGTCATAGTCCTCGATGTGGAAGGACACATTTTTCAAAACGGGGACTTCATTAAATGATTTATGAATATTGCTCACGGAAAGTATCATATTGCACCGTGCCTTTCGTAGTCTGCAAAAAAATACATGGAAACAGTAACAGTTTACATGCCGTGGGTAAAACTGTCAACGGATAGTTTGACAGCTTTTTAACACAGTTGTATACTAAGAATATTAAGTGCACAGGAGGCAGCAAGGTGGAAGTAAAAGGGATTTCACAGGCTGTGATCAGCCGTCTTCCCAGATATTTCAGGTATTTGGGTGAATTGAAGGATGAGGGGATCGAGCGTGTCTCGTCTCAGGAGCTGAGCGATATCATGCAGGTGACGGCATCCCAGATCAGACAAGATCTGAATAATTTCGGTGGATTCGGTCAACAGGGATACGGATACAATGTGGAATACCTCTACGAAGAGATCGGCAGGATACTGGGGCTGGATCAGGAACATAATCTGATCATTGTCGGAGCCGGCCATTTGGGACAGGCGCTGGTAAATTACAGGGACTTTGAGCGCAGAGGCTTTATCTTCCGGGGAATCTTTGACAGCAATCCGCAGATCCATGGAACGCAGATCCATGGTATCCCGGTACGTCCGATGAAGGAAATGGAGCAGTTTGTCAGGGAGAATGGCATTGATATCGCAGTGCTTACCATTCCCAAGGAAAGCGCGTTGGAGGTGGCGGAACAGCTCGTGTCTTACGGCATTAAGGGAATATGGAATTTTGCGCACATAGATCTGCATGTACCGCAGGGAATACAGGTGGAGAGTGTGCATCTGTCGGACAGTTTAATGAAATTATCCTATAATTTATCATCCGGCAGTATTTAGGGGAAGAGGTATAACGGCAGATGGAAAGAACAGATGAAGTTTTTCGGGCGGCTTTGGAAGACAAGAAAATTCCGATCCTGACGTTGGATCATAAATGGCACCAGCTTTTTACACAACAGGAATATTCTTCCGAGATCAAGGATATGGAGTGTGAACTCAATGGCCTTCTAAAGCGGCAGGGTAAAGTCAATACCAAAAACCGGGAGATCAGAAAACTAAAGAAAAAACTGATGGATGAGATCGTACTTCTCGCGAACGAGATGGAAAACGGCGCTACGTTACGGTTGGAGAAGGAGATGGAGACGCACAAGCGTCTGGTCAATGAATGTAACGAAAAGCTGGCGGCCTGTGAGGAGGAAATGCTGGAACTGCCAAGACAGATCGTACAGCTGAATCATAAACTGATGTTGGCAACCATGGAGATCTGCTATCAGAAGCTGCAGGAGAATACGGACGAGCTCAATGAGATAGAAGAATGGATCAGGAACATACGCAGGGAGCTGAAGAAGAAGGTGGTTCGCAAGCAGGAAAAGGAAATGATGAACCATCAGCTGTATTCTTATATGCATGATATCTTTGGGGCAGATGTGATCGAGATCTTTGATATGAAATATGATCCGGAGCAAGGACGCGAGGCGAAGAATGATGCTGCGAAGGACAATGCAGAGCCGGATGTGCAGGAGAAGAAAGAGACTGAGGCGTCGGAATCGTAGGATTTGGACGTCCTTTTACATAGTGTGTTTCGTGGAAAGGAGCAGCGGTCATTATGAAACAGTATCTGGTCACGGCAGAGGAGATGAAACAATATGATGCAAATACGATCGGCATATTCCATATCCCCGGACTTGTGTTAATGGAAAGAGCGGCGCTTGTTACCGTGGAGGAGCTGCAACGTGCTTATGGAAAGCATCCTTGCAGGGTACTGGTAGTGGCAGGAAGGGGCAATAACGGTGGAGACGGCCTGGCCGCAGGAAGACTGCTGATGCTGCAGGGATATGAGGTTACCTTCGTGCTGCCGGGCGATGATCTGTATAGTGGCTGTACGGAGGAGACCAGAAGGCAGCTTGCGATCCTGGACGGATATCAGGTAAGGATTTATAACACGATACCCAATGCTGAATATGATATAGTGATAGACGCCGTTTTCGGGATCGGGCTTTCCAGACCCGTAGAGGGTATCTGTCGGGAAATGATACAGTGGATCAACCGCAGCGGCTGTTTTGTATGTAGTGTGGATATTCCATCCGGCATTCATGCGGATACGGGAGAGATCATGGGGTGCGCCGTATATTCCGACCTTACGGTAACGTATGGGTTTCGTAAGATCGGCCATATCTTATATCCCGGTGCCGCCTGCAGTAAAGAACTCGTCTGCAGGCAGATGGGGATCGATGAGCACAGTTTCCGGCAAAAGATACCCTTCTGGTATACTTATATCGGAAGGGAACCCGGTTTATTACCGGTACGTCGTGCAGACGGCAACAAGGGGACGTTTGGCAAAGTGTTAATCATCGCCGGAAGTAAGACGATCGCCGGTGCGGCAATGCTGGCAGCACGAAGTGCTTTCCGCATCGGCGCCGGCATGGTAAAGATTGTAACCGCAGAGGAAAATAAGAACGCTCTTCTACAGTTTGTTCCGGAAGCGATGCTTTTGACTTATGCGGATAACGTAACAAAACCAGAGGAAGAGCAGTTTATGACAGCGTTGCAGGAGGCAGCGGGATGGGCGGACTGTATTTTGATCGGGCCGGGGATCGGTATGGAGAGAAGCGCCAAAAAGTTATTACGGTTTGTAATGCAGGAAAGCAGACTTCCGCTTGTCATTGACGCGGACGGTATCAATCTGCTGGCCGGGGATCCGGCGCTGCAGGATATCATGTCCAAGGAAGGCGAAGCTTCAAGGACGGTCATTCTGACTCCGCATCTGGCAGAATTTGCCAGGATCTATGGAAGCAGTGTGGCACAGATCAGGAAAAACCTGCCGGATCATGCACGACTTCTGGTCGAAAGACTGCACTGTATCGTGGTCTGCAAGGATGCCAGGACGGTCGTGGTACAGGATAAAGGGATACAGGGGTATCTCAATACGACCGGCAATTCCGGTATGGCCACGGCAGGCTCCGGTGATGTGCTGGCCGGTATGATAACCGGACTGTTAGCCCAGGGTATGCAGGGGATGGATGCTGCCGTTGCCGGTGTATATCTGCATGGATGTGCGGGAGATCTGGCCGCCGGGCAGGAGACGGAAGCCGGCATGATGGCCACGGATATCATCGATTGTATTAAGAAAGCATCGCCGATGTTACAGGGCGGTATGAAACAGAAAGCGTCAGGGATGCTGCAGCACAGTGTGAAGGGGCAGGACGCGGAGGAGAGCGTATGATAGAAAAATATCAGAGAGTATATGCGGAGATTGATCTGGATGCCATATGGAATAATATGGAACAGATGCGTCAAAACCTGGCGCCCGGAACGAAAATGATCGGTGTGATCAAGACGGATGCCTATGGTCATGGGGCAGTGCAGATCGCACAGGAACTGGAGAAGATGGATTATGTGTTCGGTTATGCGACCGCCACATCAGAAGAGGCGGTGATTCTAAGACATGCCGGACTTATGAAACCGATCCTGGTTCTGGGTTATACCTTCCCCTATTGCTATGAAGACCTGATTTGTTATGAGATACGGCCGACGGTTTTTCGAAGGGACAGCATTGAACAGCTCTCTGCCTGTGCGTCTAAGGCAGGCAGACCGGTCAGGGTCCATGTGAAGGTGGAGACCGGTATGAACAGACTGGGGATCAACCCGGATGAAAGCGGGCTTAAGTTCATGGAACAGATACTCCGGGCAGAAGGCATTATTTTAGAGGGAATCTTCACTCATTTTGCCAGGGCGGATGAAGCGGATAAGACAACAACCCGCCGTCAGTTTGAACTGTTTTGCGATTTTATCGATAAAGTGGAACAAAAGACCGGCTGCGCTATTCCGGTGAAGCATTGCTCCAACAGCGCCGGGATCGTGGAATTTCCGGAGGCTAATATGGATGTCGTCAGGGCGGGCATTACGCTTTATGGGCTGTGGCCTTCACAGGAAGTGTCGAAAGATATCATCTCCCTGCAGCCCGTTTTATCCCTGAAAAGCCGGATCGTTTCGGTCAGGGAAGTGGCAAAAGGCACACCTGTCAGTTACGGCGGCACTTACGTAACGCCGTATAGAATGAGGATCGCAACGATACCTGTAGGCTATGGGGACGGGTATCCGAGAAGCCTGTCCGGGAAAGGTTATGTGCTCATTCGCGGGAAGAAGGCGCCTGTTTTGGGCCGGATCTGCATGGATCAGTTTATGGTCGGCCTAGAGAACATTCCGGACGCAGTGGAGGGAGACGAGGTGACATTGATCGGGGAAGATCAGGGGCAAAGGATCACAGTGGAAGAACTCGGGGATCTGTCAGGCAGATTCAACTATGAGCTTGTCTGCGACCTTGGCCGGAGAATCCCACGCATCTATCGCAAGGGCGGCCAGATAACAGCCACCAAAGATTATTATGACGACTATCGATGATCCGGATCAAATTCTTCATACATTGTATATCCTTAAGATAAACTGACCATAATATTGTTGTCAGGTAACTGTTTTGCATGGAAAACCGGCAGGGCAGATACAGAAAATGAAAATAAGGAAGTGTATGGTAATGAGAAGAGGAGATATTTATTATGCAGATTTAAGACCGGTGATCGGTTCCGAGCAGGGAGGGATCCGACCGGTGTTGATCATACAGAATGATATTGGGAATAAACATAGTCCTACCGTGATCTGTGCGGCGATCACTTCCAAGATGAATAAGGCAAAGCTGCCGACCCACATTGAGTTAAATGCCAGTAAATATGATATGGTCAAGGATTCGGTCATTCTTTTGGAACAGCTCAGGACGATCGACAAGAAACGCCTGAAGGACAGAATCTGCCATCTCGATCAGGATATTATGAAGATTGTAAATGTTGGTCTAATGGTCAGCCTCGAATTAAATACATAAGAAAGGCTGAACTGTTACAGAATGCGACTTGGATTTGACACTTCTTCCAATCCTTGCTATATTAATAGTAAAAATCCGAAAAGAAAAGGCAAAGGAGAGGATGGAACCACATGGACGATGGTGTCGCGAGTAGCAGCAATTTTATATGGTTCATTGTTTTGCTATTATTGGAGATGTTATTTTATACGTTTGATTCTGCTTTTCAATATCGAAAAGAAGCAGAGGAAAGTTGTGATGAGAAGGATGAGGGAGGCGGTACAGATAAGAAGCTTGTAAGGATTGCTTATCTGACCGGCCATCTGCCCCAGTATACCAGTGCGGTACAGCTGGGGATCGTGACGGTCAATATTTTGTTCGGCGCCCTGTATCTGTATCAGCTGAACAGATATTTTACCTATCTGGTTTACCGGGCGGCAGAGGGCAGCATCGGACATCTGCTAGGCTGGCACATCAGGCTGTTTGCGATTGTTACGGCGGTGCTTGTTACGTTTGTTCTGCTATACATAATCGTGACATTCGGCATATCGATTCCGAGAAAAGTCACTTCACGTAATCCGGAGAAATGGTTTCGGATATTTGTTACACCCGTCTATTATTATGTACGTATTACAGCTCCGCTTACGACGCTCATTTCGGTGACTGCAGGAGGCATCCTGCGTATTTTCGGCATTAAGGGCGCCGGACGCCGGGCAGATGTGACGGAAGAAAAGATCCTTTCTATGGTGAGCGTTGGTCATGAACAGGGGATCCTGGAAGCCAATGAGGCGGAAATGATCAACAATATCTTTGAGTATGGAGATAAAGAAGCCAAAGATATCATGGTGAACCGGAATAATATGGTCGGTATTGATTCTACGCTGACCCTACAGGAAGCGGCGGCTTTCATCGTGGATGCCCATAACAGCCGTTTCCCGGTATATGACGGCACGATCGATCATATTATCGGAATCCTGCATCTGAAGGATGTCATGCGTATGCAGATGAACAGCAGGATGAAGAACAGGCCCATCGGTAAGATCAAGGGACTGCTGCGTGAGCCAAGGTTTATCACCGAGAAGCGCAAGATTGACGATTTGTTCCGGGTGATGCGGGCAGAGAAGATCCAGATGGTGATTGTTGTCGATGAATATGGCCAGACCGCCGGACTGGTGGCGCTTGAAGACATTCTGGAGGAGATCGTCGGAAACATCGAAGACGAGTATGACGAGGAAGCAAGTTATATCGTCAGGAATGGCACAGACGGTTATGTGATCCAGGGGAAAATGCCTTTGGAGGAGCTGGAGGAACAGTTAAAGATAGATTTTGACGAAGAACCTTTTGATACGGTCAACGGATTCGTGATCTCCAGGTTGGAACATATACCGGAAGAAGGCGAAGACTTTGAATTCGAATACGAAGGATACGTGTTCCGAATCCAGGAGGTAAAGGACCGGATGATCCAGAGTGTGCTTGCATACCCGGTTGAATCCGTCCAGAATTAGTGTTATGATATTTAATTGGTACTTTGATCTGCCGGAAAGCAGGATGGGTACGTAAAACAGAACTATAGTTTAGAAGACAAAGGAGAGCGGAAGATGTCAGGACATTCAAAATTTGCCAATATCAAACATAAGAAAGAAAAGAATGATGCTGCCAAGGGAAAGATATTCACCATCATCGGAAGGGAGATCGCTGTGGCTGTCAAGGAAGGCGGCCCGGATCCGGCCAATAATTTCAAGCTGGCGCAGGTGATCGCGAAGGCGAAGGCGAATAACATGCCGAATGATACGATCGACAGAGGCATCAAGAAAGCGGCCGGAGAAGGCGGCAATGTCAATTACAAATACGTAACCTATGAAGGATATGGTCCTAACGGCATTGCCATTATCGTGGATGCATTGACCGATAACGCGAACAGAACGGCTGCTAATGTGAGAAGCGCGTTTACGAAAGGGCAGGGCAATGTAGGGACGCCGGGATGCGTTTCTTTCATGTTCGACAAGAAAGGTCTGATCATGATCGATAAGGAAGAGTGCGACATGGAGGCGGATGATCTGATGATGACGGCTTTAGACGCCGGTGCGGAAGATTTTTCCGAGGAAGAGGACTGCTATGAGATCTATACGGATCCGGATCAATGGAGCGAGGTGGATGCTGCCCTGAAAGAGGCCGGTATCGTACCCGTATCTTCGGAAGTGACGATGATCCCACAGAACTGGGTAGAGCTTACGGATGAGACGGCGGTTAAGAATCTGCAGAAGACTCTGGATCTCCTTGAAGATGACGACGATGTACAGGCAGTATATCACAACTGGGATGAGTAAGCGCTAACGGGTCGAAACAGTGCGGAAAGGGTAATACAATTAAGATGAGCAGGCAGTATAAGAAAGAGACGATATGCATTCAGTCCGGATGGAAACCGGGGAACGGCGAACCGCGTGTACTCCCGATCTATCAGAGCACAACTTTTAAATATGAGTCTTCGGAACAGATGGGAAGGCTTTTTGATCTGGAAGAAAGCGGGTATTTTTATAGCAGGCTGCAGAATCCAACCAACGATTATGTGGCAGCCAAGATCTGTGAACTGGAGGGCGGTGTGGCTGCGATGCTGACCTCTTCCGGGCAGGCGGCCTGTCACTTTGCGGTATTCAATATCTGTGAAGCAGGAGATCATGTGGTGATGTCTTCCACCGTTTACGGCGGGACTTTTAATCTGCTTACCTGCACCATGAAGAAGATGGGGATCGGCTGCACCGTAGTGGATCCGGATGCACCAGAAGAGGAGATCGCGAAAGCGTTCAAGCCGAATACGAAATGTGTCTTTGCGGAGACGATTGCCAATCCGGCGCTGGTGGTTCTGGATCTTGAGAAATTCGCGCGCCTGGCACATGACCATCAGGTACCGCTGATCGTAGACAATACATTTGCCACGCCGATCAACTGCAATCCGTTTGCATGGGGAGCCGATATCGTCGTCCATTCGACAACGAAATATATGGATGGCCATGCGATGGCGGTAGGCGGCTGCATCGTGGATTCCGGTCATTTTGACTGGAGCGCCTGCCCGGATAAATTTCCGGGACTGTGCACTCCGGATGAATCCTATCATGGCATTACCTACACAGAGAAATTTGGTAAAGCAGCCTATATTACGAAAGCGACAAGTCAGCTGATGCGGGATCTTGGTTCCATACAGTCGCCGCAGAATGCCTTTCTGTTAAATGTCGGGCTGGAGACGCTGCCGCTTCGCATGGAACGGCACTGTTACAATGCGCTTAAAACAGCGGAATATCTGGAGAGGCATGATAAGGTAGCCTGGGTAAATTATCCGGGACTTAAGGGAAACAAATATTATGATCTCGCACAAAAATACATGCCAAACGGTACCTGCGGAGTGATCTCCTTCGGGTTAAAGGGCGGACGGCAGGCTGCCGCACAGATGATGGATCATTTGGAGTTGGCTGCGATCGTGACTCATGTGGCGGACGCAAGAACGAGCGTTCTTCATCCGGCAAGTCATACCCACAGACAGATGAACGATGAACAGTTAAGAGAAGCAGGGGTTGCTCCTGATCTGATCAGATTATCGGTTGGCCTGGAGCATATTGAGGATATCATCGCCGATTTAGAGCAGGCAATCTCGAAAGTTTCGTAAAGGAATACATAGTATTATGACTTATCGTAAAACATGGTTCAGCTATCTATTATGGGTGCTATATACGATGCTGTGTATCATATTTCTGGCTTTTGTGGGGAATTATGTCTGTGTCAGCTATTTTTCCGATCTGTTTGCGCAGATCGGATCTTTGTCAGCAGCTTCCTATGCAAAGGATCTGTCCGGCTTTTTGCTCATTCCGGCTGCGGCCATACTGTATTGGATTATCCGGGGTATTTCCGAGGCGATCAGAAAAAGATGTCTCTGCCCGGTGAAGATCCGGCAGATAACAGAATGTATTGTGGTATTGTCGTTGCTTGGCATTGGCATTTATACAAGGATCGTGCGCGTGGTCACTCTTATGCAGCAACCGACAGACGTGAACGGAATGGAGTATTTTGAAATGGCGGCGGTAAAGGCCGGCAGTTCCATACAGCCGCTAAATTACGGCAGTGCGTATCTGTATGTGGCATTATTGTCCGTAGTCCTGTCTTTTCTGGGAAATAAAGCGGTCTGTGCAGTCATCCTGCAGATCATCCTGCAGGTGGCAGGGCTTGTGCTGGTTTATGCAGTGACAAGAAAGACCGCGGGCAGGATACCTGCCTGCATGGCGCTTCTCTATTTTGTATGCTCTGTGAGTTATCTGGAGATGCTGACTGACCTTGGACCGGAATGTCTCTTTTTTGTGCTGTTCCTGACCGGTATGTCGGTGATGGCCGGTTTTGTCAGATATTATTGCCGGGACGACGCCCAAACGATGCAGCAGCTTCTTCGGGCCGCTGCCCTGGGCATTCTGCTCGGGATTCTGGGATATCTGGATCTTGCGGCGGTAACGATCCTGTTAGCCATGATTACAGCGGTCATCTTGTGCCGGAGGAAATGGTCTAAAGTCAGCGCAGCTGTTGTTTTGACAACGATTGCTGCCTGTGCTGCAGGCTGGCTCGCATCCTGCGGCGTTCTCTCCCTGTTGAAAAGAAGTGACATGGGAAGCGAGATCGGAATCTGGGGAACGCAGCATATCCGGAATACCTGTACCTTTGGGTTCAGACCGCTTTATCCCTATTCGCTGGATATTCTTCTATTCGGGGTGCTGACCGTTTTGGCGGCCTTTCTTGTTTTTGAATTTTTTCGAAAAGGAAAGGAGCGGAATGATACAGTATGGATCTTTATGTGTATCGCTGCCGCACCTACGCCGATGGCGGTCCTTGGCGTACAGCCCTTCGGCATCTTATCTATGTATATCTGGAGCGTTTTGGCCGGACTCGGCCTGCAAAACTGTATGTTTGGCAGTCGGGATCAGGTTGTAAAAGCACAGATCGAGGAGATCAATCGTTCCGTGCCGGAAACGGACACGGTAAAAGAGGAGATTTTGGAGACGACACCGGATCCGAAACCACGTTATCTGGAGAATCCGCTGCCGCTCCCGAAGAAGCATGTGCGCAGACAGATGGATTATCAATATGATGTAGAAGAGAAAGATATGAAGTATGATCTGGAGATCAAGGCGGAGGACGACTTTGATATTTAACTTTTAATTTATTCCACAAGGTATAAATACCGGTAAAAAACACAGACTATGGGAGAATCATGATGCAAAGTGCAGGTGGTTCTCCTTTTTATTGTACATGGACACCCAGAGGAAGATTGTCAGCAAAGATTGACGGGTGCCCGGCGCATGAGTGGGAGAAGCTGGTTCTTCCCTACTCGATTTTGTCTGAAAACGGAGGTACAGGATGGGACATAAAGAGAACAATAAAAATAACGAGAAAGAAAAAGAAGGAAAAGCCGGTAAGAGCGCAAAAGAGGAAAAGCGTGAGGAGCAGGAGAAACAGCGGGAAAAGGAAGAGCATAAGGACAGCCGGATCGAAGAGACAGGACAGGTCACGCTGGATGAAAATGACAGGCATAATAAGATACATTTGATCACGATCATCGGTGAGATCGAGGGACATGACAATCTCAGCAGCTCGTCCAAGACGACGAAGTATGAACATGTACTGCCGCAGTTGGCAGCGATCGAGGACAGTAAGGAGATCGACGGGGTCCTGATCTTACTCAATACGATGGGCGGAGACGTGGAAGCGGGCCTGGCGATCGCGGAAATGATCGCATCTTTAAGCAAGCCGACGGTTTCTCTTGTGCTTGGCGGCAGCCATTCGATCGGAGTGCCGATCGCGGTCAGTACGGATTATTCCTATATCGTTCCTACGGGTACCATGGTGATCCATCCGGTAAGGCTCACAGGAATGGTGATTGGAGTCCAGCAGACTTTTGACTATTTCAGGCAGATCCAGAATCGGATCACAGGGTTTGTGTGCGAACATTGCAAGATCTCCAAACCGAGAATAGAGGAACTGATGATGGAGACAGGCGTATTGACAAAGGACGTCGGAACCATACTCGTGGGACAGGAGGCCGTGGAAGAAGGTATCATATGTGAGGTGGGCGGGATCAGTGATGCGATCGCCAGGCTTCACGATATGGTTGATAAGAGAAAGGCATCCAGGGACTTGAAACAAAATAAAGGATGACAACCGAAAATGAAAATGCTATACTATATGAAGTCTTATTTTGGTCAGGAGGCATAGTAATGGCATCAGGACAGGGAGGAAATCGTTCTTCCGCGAAAAAGAAAACGGCGTCTTCAGGCAGAAGCACGGCTAAAAATAGAAATACACAGACAAGAAAAAGAAATACCGGCAGTAGAAGTACACACACAGAACCGATGGATGTGGCAATCCGCAACGAGATATTACTGATCGTGTTTCTTGCGCTTGCGATCATCCTTTTTCTTTGTAATTTCGGTGTGGTCGGTAAAGTCGGAGATGCGGCCAGTGATGTGATGTTTGGAATTTTTGGCCTGACGGCCTATATCGCACCTGTGATCATTTTTCTGGCGATCGCTTTCGGGATGTCCAATGTAGGAAGCACGATCGCCGCCAGGAAACTGGTCGCCGGTGTCATCCTTTTTCTGCTGATCAGCATGGTCTGTGAGCTGTTCGGCACGGATCCGGCACAGACGGAGAGCTATCAGGCAGGCGAGATTTTCAGAAGATGCAGTGAACAGCATAGCGGAGGCGGTGTGATAGCCGGTTCTCTTCTGTATGTGTCCTACAAATTCCTGGGCATGGTGGGAACCGTACTGGCTCTCCTTGTCGTGGGTGTTATCTGTATGGTGATCGTCACCGAGAAGTCGTTTATCGGCGGTGTCACGAAACAGGGCCGCAGGATGTACGAAAGATCGGTAGAGGATGCACAGTATCGTAGAGAGCGGGCTAAGGAGAGACGGATCGCACAGGAAGAGAAGCGGGCAAAGGCAGAAGAAAAACGGGCAAAAGCGGCAGAGGAGCGCAGGCTGCGCGAGGAAGAGATTGAGAATGAAAAGATCCTGCGCATGGACAGGAAAGTGTCCGGTGTCATGCTCGATACGGCTCTAAATAAGAACAAAGAAAAGGAATCCGTGGAGAAAACGCGGGATGATTTACATGAGATCACACTGCAGCTGACAGAGGAGGATCTATATGAAGCAGAACCGGTGCAGTCCGCAAAGGACGAGCATTCCGGTCATTACATAGCAAATGAGTCAGATGATCTTGACATGCTTTCGGCGCCGGCGATCCATCAGGACGGAAAAACGATCGGTGCGGATACCGTGACACCGGATCCGGGAAAAGAACGGGTCTCCGCATTTCAGGATATGGCGAAGAAAGAACAGCCTGCACAGGCTGCAGTACCGGCAGGTACCGGAGAGTTGTCCGCAAAGGAATCCGACAGGCCAAGGCCGTACAAATTTCCTTCTTACGATCTTCTCCAGAAAGCGAAACATAAGAACGGCGGTGATTCTGCCCGGGAATTGAAAGAGACGGCGATGCATCTGCAGCAGACTCTGGGAACCTTCGGCGTCAAGGTAACCGTCACGGATATCAGTCAGGGGCCCTCGGTCACACGATATGAGCTGCAGCCCGAGCAGGGCGTCAAAGTGAGTAAGATCGTCGGACTTGCCGATGATATCAAGTTAAACCTGGCAGCTACGGATATCCGTATAGAGGCGCCTATTCCGGGGAAAGCGGCGGTGGGAATAGAAGTACCGAACAAGGAAAACACCTCGGTATCATTCCGGGAACTGGTGGAATCCAAAGAGTTTCGGGAATTTCCGTCCAATCTCGCCTTTGCAGTCGGTAAGGATATCGGCGGGAAGATCGTGGTAACGGATATTGCGAAGATGCCGCATATGCTGATTGCCGGGTCTACCGGTTCCGGTAAGTCGGTCTGTATCAATACGATCATCATGGGAATTCTGTATAAGGCGAAGCCGGAAGACGTGAAGCTGATCATGGTCGATCCGAAAGTCGTGGAGCTGAGCGTATATAACGGTATTCCGCACCTGTTGATCCCGGTGGTGACGGATCCCAAGAAAGCGGCGGCGGCGCTGCACTGGGGCGTTGCCGAGATGACCGATCGTTATAAGAAATTCGCGGATTATAATGTGCGCGATCTCAAAGGCTATAACCGTAAAGTGGAGGAAATGCAGAAAAGCGGTGATCCGGAAGCGCCGGCGAAGCTGCCGCAGATCCTGATCATAGTGGACGAGCTTGCGGATCTGATGATGGTGTCTCCGGGAGAGGTGGAAGAATCCATCTGCCGCCTGGCACAGCTTGCAAGAGCCTGCGGCATCCATCTGATCATAGCGACACAGAGACCGTCCGTAGATGTCATTACGGGACTGATCAAGGCAAATATGCCGAGCCGCGTGGCATTTGCCGTATCCAGCGGTGTGGATTCCCGTACGATCCTGGATATGGTCGGGGCCGAGAAACTGCTTGGTAAGGGCGATATGCTTTTCTATCCGCAGGGATATCCCAAACCGGCGCGTGTGCAGGGTGCCTTTGTATCGGACAAAGAAGTTTCGGATGTTGTGGATTTCCTGAAAAACCAGGCGATCGGCAATGTCTACAGTGATGATATAGAAGAAAAGATCAAGAATATCGGCAGCGGAACGGCTGCTGCCGGCAGTGCCGCAAATGGTGACGGTGGTTCCGGGTATGACCAGTACTTTGCGGAGGCGGGCAGGTTCATCATCGATAAGGATAAAGCATCCATCGGTATGCTGCAAAGAGTCTTCAAGATCGGATTCAACCGGGCGGCCCGGATCATGGATCAGCTGTGCGAGGCGGGTGTGGTCGGGGAAGAAGAGGGAACGAAGCCCCGCAAGGTATTGATGAGCGCCGAAGAATTTGAACAGTTTGTGGAAGAGGCGATCTAGCACAGTAATCCGTGACCGGATTGAAAGATAGCTGAAACGTTGTGATTCACGTAAGGAAAGGGTGTACAAGGCATGAAGACAGATATTGAAATTGCACAGGAAGCAAGAATGGAAAATATTGTGGATGTTGCCGGCAGGATCGGGATAGAGCCTGACGATCTCGAATTATATGGAAAATATAAGGCTAAGATCTCGGACGAGTATATCGACCGTATCCGGTGTAACCCTGACGGGAAGCTGATCCTCGTAACGGCGATCAATCCTACGCCGGCCGGAGAAGGCAAGACGACCACGAGTGTGGGGCTGGGCCAGGCTTTTGGCAGACTGGGGCTTAAGGCTGTCATAGCGCTCAGAGAGCCGTCTCTTGGGCCTTGTTTCGGTATCAAAGGGGGCGCTGCCGGCGGCGGCTACGCACAGGTCGTACCGATGGAAGACCTGAATCTGCATTTTACCGGTGATTTTCATGCCATTACCTCAGCCAATAATCTGTTGGCGGCCCTGTTGGACAATCATATCCAACAGGGAAATGAGCTTACTATCGATACCAGACAGGTAGTCTGGAAGAGATGTCTGGACATGAATGACCGAGCTCTCAGAAATATCGTGACGGGTCTTGGGAGTAAGGCGGACGGTTTTGTCAGGGAAGATCACTTTGTGATCACGGTCGCATCGGAGATTATGGCGATACTTTGCCTGGCTTCTGATATGGAAGATCTAAAAGAGCGGCTCGGTAAGATCATCGTCGCTTATACCGTACAGGGTGACCCGGTAACTGCGGCCGATCTAAAGGCAGTGGGCGCTATGGCGGCCCTGTTAAAAGATGCCATGAAGCCCAATCTGATCCAGACGCTGGAACATACGCCGGCTCTGGTCCACGGAGGCCCGTTTGCCAATATCGCGCACGGATGTAATTCCGTCCGCGCCACAAGGACGGCGCTTAAGATGGCGGACTATGTCATCACGGAAGCCGGTTTTGGCGCGGATCTCGGCGCAGAGAAGTTCTTTGATATCAAGTGCCGCATGGCAGGTCTAAAGCCGGATGCGGTGGTCCTGGTGGCAACGATCCGCGCGTTAAAATATAACGGAGGCATTGCCAGGGAGGATCTGTCAGCAGAGAATCTGCCGGCATTACAGGCCGGAATCGTAAACCTGGAGAAACATATTGAAAATCTACATAAATATCACGTGCCGATCATAGTGACACTAAATTCCTTCATGACGGATACACCGGCGGAGATCGCTTTTGTCAAGGAGTTCTGCCAGAAGAGGGACTGTGAATTTGCCATCTCACAAGTCTGGGAAAAGGGCGGCGCCGGCGGAGTCGAACTGGCAAATAAGGTATTGGAGACACTTAAGAACAAGGAAAGTCATTTTGAAGTACTGTATGAAGATTCTTTATCTTTACAGGAAAAGATAGAAAAGGTGGCATCCGAAATCTATGGCGCCGGCGGCGTAAGCTATACCGCCGCAGCGTTAAAGCAGCTCAAGAATCTGGAAAAACTGGGTTTTGGAAATATGCCGGTCTGTATGGCCAAGACGCAGTACTCCCTGTCGGATGATCCCACTCTTCTTGGGAGACCTGTCGGTTTCAATATGCAGGTAAGGGAAGTATATGTTTCCGCAGGGGCCGGGTTTGTAGTGGTCCTGACAGGGACAGTCATGACGATGCCGGGATTGCCAAAGAAACCGGCAGCTCATCAGATTGACGTAAATGAACAAGGAAAGATCACGGGATTATTTTAGGGGAAGAACCGGAATGGAGGGAATTATGCCGCAGATTATAGATGGTAAGATGGTTTCGGCCATGATCAAGGACGAGCTAAAGGCGCAGGTGACTGCTTTAAAGAACGAGCAGGGAATTTCCATCTGTCTTGCCGTGATACAGGTCGGAAACGATCCGGCATCTACGGTTTACGTAGGGAACAAGAAGAAGGCGTGCGCCTACATCGGTATCGATTCTTTGTCTTATGAACTGCCGGAAGAAACGACACAGGCAGAACTGGTGAGTCTGATCCGGGAGTTAAACCAGAAAGAAGAGGTGACAGGGATCCTTGTACAGCTGCCGCTGCCCGATCATATTGAGGAAGATGAGATCATCCGTGCGATCGATCCGCAGAAAGATGTGGATGGTTTTCATCCCCAGAGCGTGGGGGCCCTCTGTATCGGACAGCCGGGCTTTATATCCTGTACGCCGGCGGGGATCATCCAGCTTCTGAAGCGGTCAGGAATCACGATAGCAGGCAAAGAATGCGTTATCGTAGGCAGAAGTAATATCGTGGGAAAGCCGATGGCGCTGCTTCTTCTGCGTGAGAACGCAACGGTAACGGTCGCACATTCCAAAACCGTAAATCTGCAGGAAATAACGAGAAGAGCGGATATTCTGGTAGTAGCGGTAGGACGGCCGAGAATGATAACCAGGGAATACGTTAAGGAGGGCGCCGTTGTGATCGATGTCGGCATTCATCGAAACGAGGCCGGTAAGCTGTGCGGGGATGTGGATTATGAGGATGTTGCCCCGGTCTGCAGCGCGATCACTCCTGTACCGGGCGGTGTCGGCCCCATGACGATCGCCATGTTACTGTATAACTGTGTGGAGGCTGGGAAAGCCGGCAGGCGGTAGATAAGAAAGGGAACTGTTTATGAAGTGTCCACATTGCGGCAAGGATATGGTCGAGGGACATCTGATCTGTGAGGAATGCGGAGAGGAGATCCGGATCGTCCCTGATTTTGAGCCGGAAATAGAAAACAGTATAACGGAAGCGCTGACCATTTTAGCTGCAGAACAAGATGAGAAGGACAACGGGCAGCCGCAGCAGGAAAGTGTTGAGCAGTCAGAGAAATTAACGGAACCTGAGGAAGAGACTACAGACGGCAGGCGGATATGGGTGATCGTGAGCCTGGTCATCTTCTTTATCGTCGTGTCCGTAACTTATGGCGCCTATGCCTATCATATTCAGACGGTTGATTATCAGATAGATAAGGCGAAAGAATACGCGGCAGACGGTTCTTATCAGGAGGCGATCGCCTGTCTTGAGGCAGCCTACGAGAAGAATCCTGCCGAGGCGAGACTCCTTTTTCAGGAAGCGGATTATTATTATATACAGGAGGATCATACTTCGGCGATCCAGGTGTTGTACCGGATCATAAATGACGGCAATTTCTCTTACGAGGATGTGGAGGAAGCATATAATAAGATCGTAACAATCTATGCGAACCAGGGAGCATACGGGGAGATCAATGAACTGCTTAGGAACTGCCCGGATAACGATATCATTAATATGTTTCAGAGTTATCTGGCCATGGAACCGGAATTTAGTTATGTAGAGGGAAATTACGCGGAGGTGATTCCCCTGAAGCTCAGTTCCAATACTTCAGGAACGATATACTATACCGTGGACGGATCTTCGCCGGACAAGAACAGCCAGATCTATACGGCACCGTTGTTTCTGGAAGACGGAGAGCATACCATCAGCGCCTTTTTTGTCAACGATTACGGAATCGAGAGCGAGATCGTCACCAAAAAATATGTGATCAATCTGTCCGTGCCAAACGCGCCGGAGGTAGAGTTGTACAGCGGGGAATATGAAGAACCGATGATGATCGTGGCGGAAGAGATCGAGGGGTGCAGGATCTTCTATACGACAGACGAGTCTGATCCTACGGCAGACAGCGTTCCTTATACAGGACCGATTCCCATGCCGCTTGGAAGAACCTTATTTAAATTCGTCAATATCAGTGAAGAGGGTGTATCCAGCGATATCACAATGCGTACCTATACTCTGAAGTTGAAAGACGCCATCCCCACGGACCGTGCGGTCACGCTTCTTGTGCAGCGTCTGGTGGAAACCGGATATCTTGAAGACACACTCGGTAACAGCAGGCGGTTAACCGGCAGGCTGAGCTATCAGTTCAGTTCGGTGCTTGGGATCAATGGCGCCGGCTATTATACGATCAATGAATACTACGATGACGGTACAGGAATCCTGAACCGGACGGACAAGGTGTTTCTCGTCCAGATCCATACGGGGGAAGCCGCGCAGCTCGGATATGATGAGAGAGGGAATTTTACTGCGGTGCTCCTTTGAGGGACCGTTCCGGTCTGCAATATTTAAAAACAGTTGCAAATCAGGAAGAGTTACATTATTATTAGTAAGATGCATAATAGTGTGAGGATATCAATTTAGGAGGATAAACAGCGATGTACAGGATACAAAAAGCAGAAGAACTTACAACGAACATTTATCTCATGGACGTTGAAGCGCCGCGCGTTGCCAAATCTTGTCAGCCGGGACAGTTTGTGATCGTCAGAATGGACGAAGACGGAGAGCGTATTCCATTGACGATCTGTGATTATAGCAGGGAGAACGGAACGGTTACGATCGTGTTTCAGGTTGTCGGAGCAGCGACAGAGATGATGCGCAATCTGAAGACAGGGGATGCCTTTCATGATTTTGTCGGACCGCTTGGCTGTCCTTCCGAATTTGTTCATGAGGAAATAGAAAGTCTGCGGACTAAGAAGATCCTCTTTGTAGCCGGCGGGCTCGGTACTGCGCCGGTTTATCCGCAAGTGAAATGGCTTCATGAGCATGGGATAGATGCCGATGTGATCGTCGGTGCAAAGACAAAAGATCTGCTGATCATGGAAGAGGAGATGAAGGCCGTATCCGGCAATCTTTATATTACAACAGATGACGGTTCCTACGGTAGAAGCGGTATGGTCACGAAGGTGATCGACGATCTGATCGGCGAGGAGGGGAAACGTTACGATCTATGTGTTGCGATCGGACCGATGATCATGATGAAATTTGTCTGTCTGACAACGAAGAAATATGATCTGCCAACGACGGTCAGCATGAACCCTATCATGGTGGATGGTACGGGGATGTGCGGAGCCTGTCGTCTGACCGTTGACGGGGAAGTCAAATTCGCATGTGTGGACGGACCTGAATTTGACGGCCATAAGGTGGACTTTGACCAGGCTATGAAACGCCAGCAGATCTATAGGACAAGAGAGGGCAGAGCCTTCCTGAAGGCACAGGAGGGAAATACCCATCATGGCGGATGCGGAAACTGTGCAGAAGAAACGGAATAAGGTTCGGACGGGAAAGGAGCAGATGGAAACAATGGAAACAGATGTATTGAAGAAAGTACCTGTCCGCGAGCAGGATGCGAAGGTGCGTGCAACGAATTTTGAAGAAGTATGTCTTGGTTATAATAAAGAAGAGGCTATGTGTGAGGCGACCAGGTGCATTAACTGTAAGAATGCACAGTGTATCAAAGGATGTCCCGTAGCGATCAATATTCCCGGATTTATCGAGAAGGTAAAGGAGGGAGACATCGCGGCGGCCTATCAGGTTATCAGCGAAGCCTCTGCGCTTCCGGCCGTATGCGGACGCGTCTGCCCGCAGGAAAGCCAGTGTGAGGGAAAGTGCATCCGCGGGATCAAGGGAGAACCGGTATCGATCGGTAAACTGGAACGTTTCGTAGCGGATTGGGCAAGAGAGAACAATATTAAGCCGGAGGGACCCCGGGAGAAGAAGGACCGGAAGGTGGCGGTGATCGGTTCCGGTCCTGCCGGTCTGACATGTGCAGGCGATCTGGCGAAAATGGGATATGAAGTAACGATCTTCGAAGCGCTGCATGAGCCGGGCGGCGTGTTGGTATATGGCATTCCGGAGTTTCGTCTTCCTAAGCAGGATGTGGTGGCGAAGGAAATCGAGAATGTACGCGCCCTGGGCGTTAAAATCGAGACCAATGTCGTGGTGGGGAAATCCGTCACGATCGACGAATTGCTGGAAGAGGAAGGATTCGACGCGGTATTCATCGGATCAGGGGCCGGACTGCCGAAATTTATGGGTATTCCGGGAGAGCAGGCGAACGGAGTTTTCTCTGCCAACGAATATCTGACGAGAAGCAATCTGATGAAAGCTTTCGATGAGAATTCCAATACCCCGATCATGCGCGGATCGAAAGTGGCCGTTGTCGGCGGCGGTAACGTTGCGATGGATGCTGCCAGGACGGCGCTTCGTCTCGGAGCGGAAGTACATATAGTATACCGCAGAAGCGAAGAAGAGCTTCCTGCCCGTGTGGAGGAAGTGCACCATGCGAAGGAAGAAGGGATCATTTTCGATCTGCTGACGAATCCGACGGAGATCATCGCGGATGAAAACGGATGGGTCTGCGGAATCAAATGTGTCAGAATGGAACTGGGCGAACCGGATGCTTCAGGCAGAAGACGGCCTGTGGTGATCGAAGGTTCCGAATTTATGATGGAAGTTGATACCGTCATTATGTCGCTTGGAACCTCTCCAAATCCTCTGATCTCTTCTACGACCAGAGGCCTGGAAGTGAATAAGTATAAGTGTATTGTAGCTGAGGAAGAGTTTGGACGGACATCCAAGGAAGGAGTCTATGCCGGCGGCGATGCCGTTACGGGAGCTGCCACGGTCATTCTGGCCATGGGCGCGGGTAAAGCGGCAGCGAAGGGAATCGACGAGTATTTGAGCAGATAAAGCGTATAATACTGCAATAAATCTGAAAGGAGTCTGTCGGATGGCGGACTCTTTTCATTCCCGCAAGCAATAAGCAAATTTACGGATGCCGGGACAGGGGTTAGGAAATTCTTAATAATTTGAATAGTAGTTTATTAAGGATTGGCGGATATAATAGAACTGTAATATAGGGAGGCAGTCCCTGCCTTATACCGGGTGCAGGGATCAGAAAGGTTGCGGTGAGCTATGAATTTGATGGAACGGAAGAATGATCATTCGAAAGATCAGGACTGGAGAGAGGATATCAGAAGTGACAGAATGCATGAACGGCAGGAAGAAGACTTACTGGTGGAAGATCTGGATATTGATGAGAGTGAAGAGTCCGGTGAGGAGCCTGCCGGGCTGCAGGGATTACTGCAGCGGCCGTATACGACAACGGTGTTGTTGGGAGTGATCGTCGCGCTCCTGATCTGTATCATTGTGCTCCTGGTACTTCTGCCGGGAAGGAAGAAAACAGCAGATGTCAATAGTGACCTGCAGCAAAATATAACGGATTATGTACAGGAGCAGAAACAAAATGACAGCGTCAAGGATGTGTCGCAAGAAGCTGTCGTCGTAAAACTGCCGGAGGAGAATGAGCAGAAACCGGCGGCAGGAACGGTCAGCGGACAAGAACCGCAGTCCGGCACGAAAAACAGACAGGAGAATATGCCCAAAAGCGATGATTTCGTTTCCGCAGACGGCGATAAGACGGCGATCGTAGTGGATATTGAGAATGAAAATGACGTCGCCTATACGAAAGAGTTTATCTTAAACGAGGCGCTGCCTTATTTTGCAGACAATAATCAGGATGCTATCTGGGATCTGGCTCACCTGAAGCGGTATGTGAAACTGTCTTCGGAGTTAAGCGGAACGAATCAGTATTATTATATGGGCACGGTTAACGGTAATGGGCGTCCTGAAGGTAAGGGACTGGCTATCTATGAGAAGAACAGCTATTATTATGGAGACTGGTCCGACGGAGCAAGAAGCGGAGAGGGCATCTGGTTTAGATTCTATATCGGGCAGAAAGACCAGGGAAATGCCATGGGGAAATATATGGCACACAGTTATTCGGGCAGCTGGGCAAATGATCTGCCAAACGGTCAGGGAGCAGAGCATTATGATGTGGATACTTCCAAATTGCAGGTCAGGGAGAGAATCCTGCAGAATGTGGTCGGCAATTTCAGTGACGGTTTATACGAAGGTGAACTGTATATGAATACGGTAGATTATACGGGGAACGTAGAAGAATGGAGCGGTACTGCCACGAAAGGAGTGTTTACCTTGTGGAGAGATATGAGCGCGATCGGTGAGTGTTCCGTCTGGAAGAAGATCGAGGATCCTTCTCTCTACATGGATATCGATAAGTCCGAAAATAAGAATCAGGGGTTACGTGAACTTCTGAAACCGGAGGCAAAATAATCTTGCAATTCATACAAAATGATTATAAAATAAATGTGTGTGTTGGAGAATTTAGGCAATTTTTCTTATGTCATTAACTATTAGATAAAGTCGAATTGTTATAAGGAGAGTGACGATCATGCCTTGGTGTCCGGTTTGTAAGAACGAGTACAGGGAAGGAATTGAGCGCTGTGCGGAGTGTAAGGTCGCGTTGGTGGAAGAACTCGAGGAAACTGACGATAACGGCGGGAAGGCTGCCCGGCTGCAGCAGGAGAAACTGGCGCGACTGCATGCCCTGTATGCCGCCGAACAACTGCAACAGGAGGCAGAAAGCGAAGATCCGGCTAATGAGTGTTCGTCATACCATCCTTATCAGAACAGCGCTGCGAAGGCGGAAGATAATAAGTCTTCCGCATACATATTGTTGTTTGTAGGCATTGTAGGTTTTGTTTTTGTATTTCTCGTATTTATGAGGATCATTCCGATTTATCAGAGCGAAAGCACCACAAGATATCTGGTTTGTGGTGTCATGGGGGCAATGTTTGTTCTCTTTATCGTGTTCGGCATTGTATCCATGCGTAATTCCAGGATTTTACTCGTAAAGGCTAAATCAGAGGACTCCTTATTGAGCGAGCTGACTAAGTGGTGTGAGAACAATCTGTCTGCCGGGATGATCGATGCCGGACTTAAGGAAGCGGATGCAGGGGAAGAACAGAAGTATTTTATACGTACTGACCGGATGCGCACGATCATCAGCGATAAATTTATGAATCTTGATGAAGCATTTTTGGAACATTTTGTAGATGAGTATTATCAGAGGCTGTTTGAAGACGAATGAAGATAACCGTGATCGCAGTGGGCAAAATAAAAGAGAAATTTTACAAAGATGCGCTGTCGGAATATGAGAAGCGGCTCGGACGCTATTGTAAACTGGAGATCATACAGGTAGAAGATGAGAAGACGCCGGATAAGGCCGGCGAGGCGGCCAGACAGCTGATCCGCAAAAGAGAAGCCGACAGGATCCTTAAATATATCCGGGAGGATGCCTGCGTGATCACTTTGGAGATCCGGGGACAGGAATATGATTCGGAAGGATTTGCAGACATGCTTGCTAAACTGGCAACCCAGGGCGTCAGTCATTTCCAGTTTATCATAGGCGGATCTCTTGGACTGCATGATGAGGTATGTAAGAAAGCTGACCACAGGGTCAGCTTTTCTAAAATGACCTTTCCGCACCAGCTGATGAGAGTCATACTTCTGGAACAGCTCTACAGAAGCTACCGCATCATCAACAAAGAACCCTATCACAAATAGACTGCTGCAGGACGCAGCCGGATAGCCTTAGACGAAATAGTTACGCATGATTTCTGCTCATGAGACATATAGTGAACTATGAGAAGAAATAGCAAAAAACTGTCAAGACCAACTTTATCCGGTTCCAAAGAGTTGATCGTGGAATCTCTGAAACTTCCCAAAGATACTATGCTTGGGGCATCGATTGTCACTCTTACCGGAAACAGGGAGGCATTTATAGAAAATTATAAAGGAATACTGGAATACACGAAGGAATCTATTGTACTGCAGGGCAAGAACAGTAAGATCTGTTTTGAAGGAACGCGCTTGTCCATCGATTATTATACCAATGAAGATATGAAGATCAGCGGCAGCATTAATGCGGTCCGCTATATCTAGTACAAAGTTCAACAGGGAGGTAAGAATGCTTCATTGGGTGCAATATATCCGCGGCTATGTGACGATCAGGGTATGGGGATATTCTACGGAGAGACTGCTGAATTTATGTGGAAACCATGATATTCTTGTATGGAATATCGTGAATCACGGCGATTATGATACCATGAATATCAGCATAAAGGGCTTTTTTGCACTAAAACCATTGCTGAAGAAGACTGGAACCAGGGCAGCCGTTTTGGGAAAATATGGACTGCCTTTTTTTGTGTCTAAAATGCAGAGGCGCAAAGTGTTTGTCGCCGGCCTTCTCTGCTGCCTTATTTTCTGGATGCTTACGGCGGGCTATATCTGGAATATTGAGATAGAAGGCAATTATGTTTTGACAGAGGATATTCTGCTGGACTATCTGGACGCCCATGATGTACATGTCGCAATGAAGAAGAGCAGACTGCACATTGAAGATCTGGAGAAGGCGCTGCGCGAAGACTATGATATCATCACCTGGACTTCCGTTCAGATCAAGGGAACTACGCTGCTAATTTATATTAAGGAAAATGAGATGCCATCGTATGAACAGACAGACCCGTCCGGGAAGATGCAGGGAACGGACATTGTTGCAGACAAGGCAGGGGTCATATCCTATATGATTACAAGGAGCGGCGTGCCGCAGGTTGCACCGGGAGACACTGTTGAGAAAGGGGATATCCTTGTCAGCGGCGCGGTGCCTGTCTACAATGAAGATACTACGATCAGAAAATACCAGTTTGTAAAGTCGGATGCCGATATACTGATCCGCTATACCGAATCGGTTTCCGTAAAAAAGGATATTCTATACGAAGAGAAGATCTATTCAGGACGTCAGAAGAAGATGATCACGCTCGGCATAAATGACAGAGAATGGAATCTTAGATTCGGAAAGATCCCCTATGAGGAGTATGATATCAGCAGTGAGAAAAAGCAGGTACGCCTGTTGGACCGCCTGTATCTGCCGCTTTTCTATGGAAATAAAACGATCCGGGAATATGAGATGGCGCATCAAAGATATACGGAGGAAGAAATGGATCAGATCATTCAGGATGAGTGGCATAAAATTATAACAACTTTAGACGAAAAGGGGGTACAAATTACAGAAAAAAATGTTACAATAAAAAAGAATGATAATAATTGGGTGTTGAATGCCCGTATGCAGTTAGAGGAAGAAGCGGTGATCTCTGTGCCGACCAGTACAGAACCGGTGCCGGTCGAAGAGCCGCCGGAAGATGAGACGACGAAGATAACTGCAGAATAGAAAGGCCAAAGATAGATGGAACAGTTTACAATAAGTATTGACATGCCT
The DNA here is from genome assembly GCA_947564645.1 of uncultured Lachnospiraceae bacterium. Lineage (GTDB taxonomy): Bacteria > Bacillota > Clostridia > Lachnospirales > Lachnospiraceae > UBA3282. The sequence goes on along the minus strand of CANOCU010000007.1, from coordinate 38,362 downwards.
GTGGAGCATATGCAGAATCTGTTCGGCAGTCATGATGCCCATATCAGAAAGATCGAAGAGGATCTGCATGTGATGATCGTGGACAGAGACGGTTGTGTGAAGATCAGTGGAGAGCCAGAACAGGTCAGGAAGGCGTCCCATATCGTAAGGGAACTTCTTACCCTGTCGGAAAGAGGCAATGTTCTGGAGGAACAGAATGTGAATTATGCGCTGGAGATGGAGAAAGAGAGTGCAGAGGATGTTCTTCTGACGATCGACAGCGATTGTATCTGTCATACCGTAAGCGGCAAGCCGATCAAGCCAAAGACACTGGGGCAGAAGAAATACGTGGATGCGATCAGGGATCATATGATCGTGTTCGGCATTGGTCCGGCCGGAACCGGTAAGACTTATCTGGCCATGGCCATGGCGATTACGGCCTTTAAGAATAATGAGGTGAGCCGGATCATTTTGACAAGACCGGCCATAGAAGCCGGAGAGAAGTTAGGTTTTCTGCCCGGAGACCTGCAAAGTAAGGTGGATCCTTATCTGCGGCCGCTATATGACGCCCTGTATCAGATCATGGGAGCGGAGAATTTTACGAAGAATATGGAGAAGGGCCTGATCGAGGTGGCGCCTCTGGCTTATATGCGCGGCAGGACTCTGGATAATGCCTATATTATTCTGGACGAGGCACAGAATACGACCCCGGCACAGATGAAGATGTTCCTGACCCGTATCGGATTTGGGTCCAAAGTAGTAGTTACCGGTGACGCTTCCCAGAAGGACCTTGCGCCGGATATGAAATCCGGCCTGGATATCGCCGCCAGAGTATTATCCAGGATCGATGATATTGCCTTCTGTAAGCTGAGCAGCAAGGACGTGGTACGGCATCCGCTTGTACAGCAGATCGTTAAGGCATATGAGGATTATGAGGCGAGAGAGACCAGACGCAGTGAATTAAAACAGAAGAGCAGGAATTATAGTCGTGGAAAATAGTAAAACAAACACCGTAAAAAGAATATTGATCCTTGGTATGATGTTTCTGCTTTCAGGGGGGATCGCATGTGCCGGTAGTTTCTTATATCAACCGGGAATGGAGACGCTGATCCGTAATGTTGTGATGGTTCTGGCGGGTACAGGTATCGTGATCTACGCATATCTGTTCAGTGAGACAGCAGGACTGTTTCTCTATCGTAATGAGGGCAAATACGGCAAGTTCGCAGTGGTCTATCTGGGCAGCCTGGTCGCGGCAGTATTCTTTCCCTGGCTGCCGGTCACAGGATGGCCGTTTCTTGTGATCTTTGTGCTCCTTGGCGTATTCAGCAACGGAATAACAGGCATGATGGCCGGCAGTGTATGTCTGCTCCTGGCCGTAAATTTTGCAGGTGGAGATCTGCCGGTATTCTGGATGTATTTTATCAGCGGACTGGCCGGTATTCTTATGTTTTCGAATTTGAACGATGATTTTCTGGTGGGACTGCCTGTCATCGTTTCCCTGCTGGTTCTCATCCTGTGCCTGACTGCCAATGTGATCCTTTTTTCCAAAGAGCAGCTTGCCGTGGAGCAGTTCACCATACCGGCGATGAATATGATGATCTGCTGTATCCTGTTATTGGTGATCCTGAAAGCCTTCAGCTCTTCCGTTATTCATAAGGATCAGGAGAAGTATATGGAGATCAACGATCCGGAGTGTCCCTTATTGGTGCAGCTTAAGAATATGTCCAAGGAAGAATATTATCATGCGATACATACCGCATATCTTGGGGACCGGATCGCCAAACGGCTTCATCTCGACGATGCGGCTGTCAAGGCATGTGGCTATTATCACAGGATCGGCAGGCTTAAGGGAGAGAACACCTGGGAAAATGTCTCCGAAATCTGCGATGAATTTCATTTTCCGTCCTATACGAAAAAAATATTAAAAGAATATGTGGATGGGAAAGAGAAAGTGGTATCGAAGGAAACGAGTGTCGTATTGTTTGCCGACTGCATCGTCTCCTCTATCTTATATTTATTTGATAAAGATCCCATGGCACAGTTGGATTATAAGCAGCTGATCGATACGGTATTCAGGAAGAAACTGGAGACGGACGAGCTGTGGGGCAATGAGATCTCTCTTGCACAGCTTCATGAGATGAAGAAAATCTTTATTGAGGAGAAACTATACTATGACTTCTTACGTTGAGAACGAAACGGAATATAACTTTCCGTTTGCGATACAGGAACTGGTGGACCGGATCATGGAAGCCGTGATGGATATGGAGCACTGTCCCTACGAGACCACGGTCAATCTCCTTATGACGGACAATGCAGGAATCAGGGAATATAACCGGGAGTACCGCGGCCTGGACAGGGAGACGGATGTACTGTCTTTTCCCAACATAGCGTTCAGGAAAGAAGGGGACTTCTCGGTGGTGGAAACAGACGAGGCGGACTATTTTGATCCGGACAGCGGTGAACTGGTGCTGGGAGATATCATTCTTTCCGCAGAGCGTGTCGTCGCACAGGCACAGGAATACGGGCATTCGCTGCTTCGGGAAGCAGCTTTTCTGACAGCGCACAGCATGTTTCATCTATGCGGGTATGACCATATGGAACAGGCACAGGCGGCCGTCATGGAGCAGAAACAGGAAGCGGTCTTACAGCAGCTTGGGATCGCACGGGAAGCATAGCAGCGCTCATGGCAGTTAAGCAGATTTGTTTTACACAGAGATGATAAAGAGGCAAAAATAAGACTATGAAATTACAGAAGAGAGGAAATTTTCGTAAGAGCTCTGCGGGAACGTCGGTCAAAACGACCTTGATCCAGTCTGCGGGAATGATAACCTATATTATTATATTACTGATGCGGATCCCTTTATCGAAAGTGATCGGCGATGCCGGTATGGGCTTGTTTGCCCCAGCTTTTGAGATCTTCATGATGATCACATTCATCACCTCATACAGCATGATGGGGGCCATGTCCGGCGCTGTCCGTTACCGTGTAAAACGGGAACAGCACAGAAATGCCCGGAACGTGTTTCGTGCAGTGATTGGGATGAACCTTTTGCTAAGCATTGTCATTGGCGGAGTACTGGTTCTGACAGCATCAAAGACGGCAGATTTCTTTGTACTGGAATCCTTAAGCCGCATGGCAATTCTTGCCGTTGCACCGACGATCCTCTTTTCTGCGGTTGTCGGAACTTTTCGCGGATATTTTAACGGTTATGGTCTTGGTACGATTACGGCTCATTCACAATACATAGAGAAGCTGTGCATGGTATTTTTTGCTTCCGGGTGCGGCGGTACCTTCTATGCTTATGGAAAAAAGGTTTCCGCATTGCTGCTAAGCGCAGAGTACGGCTTTGCATATGGTGCGCTGGGAGCCATGCTGGGTGTTATGCTGTCGCAGGTGGTCACGACGATCTATCTTCTGGTCATCTATTTGATCTATTCCCGTGCATTGCGGGGAAGAATCGCGGAAGATAGCAATAAACGGGGTGAATCACAGTTTTCCATACAGAAGAATGTACTGCTCAATTGTCTTCCGATGGCATTTGTCACCTTGCTCACAAACTTATTTATGCTGATCGACCAGCGTATGTTCAACTACTGCATGAATAAGAAGGTGGCGGAACTGGGAGAGATCCGCACGGCCATGTGGGGAACCTATTACAGTAAATTTACCGTATTGACCGGCGCTTTGGCTGCGCTTTGTCTTTTGACGGTATCTGCTGCATCCGGTAAGATCAAGATCGCATATGAAAGAGAAGAATATCGTTTGATGCGGGAACGATTGGAAAAGACCGTTTCCAGGTTGTCCATCCTGGCATTTCCGGCGGCTGTTTATCTGGCAGCGCTTTCTGAGGCGGTTGTAAGGTGCCTTTCAAAGAATGAAATGGAATATGTTGCATCCTGGCTCCAGAAGGGCGCCGTTATCATTCCCTTATGCGGATTTGGTTTTTTCTTTGCGCAGCTGCTTTATAAAATGCATATGCTGAGAGAACTGTTCCTCTCGGCCTTTGTCTCTATGGCGGCGCATGTCCTGATCGCCTTCTTATTTGTGCAGAAGGCCCTGCTTGGCGCGGACGGCATCATCTATGCGCTGATCGCTTATTTTGCGCTTTTTGCGGCTTTGAATTTCCTGTTTATCATCAGGAATCTGAAATATCGGCCAAACTGGCTGTCCGGAATGGCGTTTCCGGCAGCGGCAGCCTGTGTATCAGGTCTGGCAGTCATGCTGATCGCCAGATTTATGCTGGAGCCTGCCGGCGCAGTCGTGACAATCCTCTCCGGGATAGTGGCCGGCGTCTTTCTCTATATCACATTGCTGATGATCCTGCGGGTGATCGGTGAGGAAGAATTATCACGGATACCATTGGGATTCTTCTTTATTATGTTTGGGAAAAATATTGGCGTTTTATAAAATTCAGGAGCACATTGTATAAAATTGAGGAATTGACTGATACTGATTACAGAAAATCCGATCAGAAAGGCTAAAGCTGTATTGCGGATCTATCCGCGATCTGCATAGGGTGGAAGGATGAAAGTTGTAAGACGTGTCAGTCTTTTTCTTGTATTATCCGTTTTTTTGTTGGGAACAGGCGGATATACGGCATTGAAAGCGGAGCAGTTTTTTTATCCTAACAAGTATCAGGATAAGGAAAGGCAAAACAGGGCCGAAATAAAAGAGGATACGGTATCCGATCTGTCAAAACCGGAAGAACAGATCATAGAGACCGCAGTCGAGAAGGTACCTGTCGTCACGGCAGACACGACCTATCTTATTGAAGAGATCAATCTGTTAGATGGCACCATACAGGAGCGGCAGGAAGAAGTGCCGGTTAAATATATCGGACTGGATCGGGACAGTCTGATCCGGGAGCTTGAATCCTACGACAAAAACCCTCCTCTTACCGAACTGGAAATGGGTTTCGAGACGATCGAACTTACTGCTTTTTCCAAAGACAGGGTGGTCATATGCAAATATTATAAAGAGGACGTGCAACAAGGTTATTATCTGATGGTAGCGGATCATTTTGTCGTTGTCTATGAGGAAGACAAGCGTCACCTTCATATGAATACCGATATTCTTCTGGAAAACTTAAGCGATGCGCTGAAAGCAGAGATCATACAGGGGAAATTCATAGAAAATGAGGAAGAACTTTATAATTTTCTGGAATCTTATTCCAGTTAAGAGAAATGGAATACCTGATAAGAGAGGTTTGAAAAACAGGCTATGAGGAAAGAGATTGCCGTAATAGGCGGCGGAGCGGCCGGAATGATGGCAGCCATTCAGGCAGCGTATGTCGGCGCTGCAGTGACCGTATATGAGCGAAATGACAGAGTCGGCAGAAAGCTTCTGTCCACAGGCAACGGAAAATGCAATTTTTCAAATGAGATCATGAATGCCGGCTGCTATTACGGCAGCGGCGCCTCCTTTGTGGACAAAATCTATGATTATTTCGGTGTACATGAGACGAAAAGTTTCTTTGACGGCCTTGGCATGAGGATCAAGAATAAGAATGGCTATCTGTATCCGGCCAGTGAGCAGGCGGCAACGGTACTGGATGTACTGCGATATGAGATGGAACGTCTCGGAATCCGAAGCCTTGTGGGATGTATGGTGACCGAGATCAGATCCGGAGGCGGATTTGTAATAGTGACAGACGCACCGCAAGGCGGAAAGCATCTATATGACGCCGTGATCCTGGCAGGCGGCGGCCAGGCGGCTCCAAAGACGGGATCAGACGGCAGCGGATTTGCACTGGCCAGAAGGCTTGGACACAGGATCGTGATGCCCATGCCGGCGCTTACGGCACTTCGGTGCAGGGAACCTTTCTTTAAGCAGGTGGCGGGTGTACGCTGCGAGGCACGCTTGACGCTTTACATAGACAAAAATGCGGCAGACAAGGTGCAGGGCGAATTACAGCTGACAGATTATGGAATCTCAGGGATTCCGGTTTTCCAGTTCAGCAGGCTTGCGGCATATGCACTGGCAGAGAAGAAATGCGTCACGGTAGGAATCGATTTCATGCCGGATACTGTCAAAAGCGGAAACTTCTGGAGCAGACGCTGGCATAGACAGCAGGATCAGCAGATGGAACGGTTTGTGACCGGCATAGTCAATAAGAAGATTGGCCTGCTATTGCTAAAACTGGCCGGAATCCGGGAGACGGACATGGCCTGTGAGATCGATGCTGCCCGAAGGGAGAAGCTTGAAAGTCTGTTTCATTCCTTTTTGGTGACGGTACGGGAGACAAATTCTTTTGAACAGGCACAGGTCTGTGCAGGCGGGGTTGACTTCGAAGAGGTTACACAAGATCTGCAGTCGCGCAAGACGCCAGGCTTGTTTTTTGCCGGAGAAATATTGGATATAGACGGTATCTGCGGCGGGTATAACCTGCAGTGGGCCTGGAGCAGCGGCGCTGTGGCAGGCCGTGCAGCCGCAGGGACGCCGTTACGGGAGAAGTGACAGGAAATGATTCGAATCAATCAGATCAAGGTTCCGCTGGAACATAACGAACAGGACATCATACGAAAGGCCGCTTCCGTGCTGCGCATTGCGCCTGCAAAGATCCTTGACTGGCAGATCGTAAGGAAATCGATCGATGCCAGAAAGAAACCGGAGATCCGGATCAGCTATTCCCTGGATGTATCGGTAGCCTCACAGAAGGAAGTGCTTGCCAGATGCAGGAATAAGCAGATACAGGCAGTGGAAGAGAAGGCATATCGATTCCCGGAGACGGGAAGACAGCTGCTTTGCGGCAGACCGGTCATTATCGGAACGGGACCGGCAGGCCTCTTCTGCGGCTATCTGCTGGCAAAGCACGGTTATAAGCCGCTACTTTTGGAGCGGGGAAGCTGTGTGGAAAGACGGCTTGCGGATGTGGAAAGATTCTGGCAGGAAGGTGTGCTTGACCCAAATTCCAACGTACAGTTCGGAGAAGGCGGCGCAGGTACCTTTTCGGACGGAAAGCTGAATACCCTGGTAAAGGATAAACTTGGCAGAAATAAAGAAGTTCTGCGTATTTTCGTAGAGGCCGGAGCGCCGGAGCAGATCTTATACGAATCGAAGCCGCATATCGGCACGGATATTCTTGTCTCTGTCGTGAAGAATCTGCGGGAACAGATCAGGGCCTGGGGCGGCGAAGTGAGATTCGGGACGCAGATGACGGAACTGATCTGCGAAGGAGAGCGGGTAAAGGGAGTAGTCGTTTGCAACGACGACGGTGTGGAGACACTGGAGAGTGAGATTGTCGTGCTGGCCATCGGACACAGCGCACGGGATACATTCGAGATGCTGTACCGGATGCAGGTACCCATGGAAGCCAAATCCTTCGCTGTCGGACTGCGCATGGAACATCCGCGCAGGATGATCGATCAGATACAGTACGGCAGTGCGGAACATCCGCTGCTGCCGGCAGCCAGTTATAAGGTGACGGCACGGACTTCTTCCGGCAGGGGCGTCTATTCCTTCTGTATGTGTCCCGGCGGTTATGTGGTCAATGCCTCCTCCGAACCGGGAAGACTGGCCGTAAACGGTATGAGTTACAGCAGCCGGGACGGAGATAACAGTAACAGCGCCATGATCGTTACGGTAACGCCAGAGGATTACGAGGATTCATCCCCGCTTGGCGGGATCGCTTTTCAGCGTAAGCTGGAAGAGAAGGCTTACCGGATCGGTAAAGGCGCTGTTCCGGTGGAAACCTATGGGAAGTTCAGGCAGGCAGTGACGGGAGAACAGACAATGCCGGCGGCGGCAGACAAGACAAGTGAAGCAAAAGAATCAACTCCTTCGGAGGCATCCGTGATCGAACGGTACCATACACATTTTGCCCCGGCAGTCAAAGGAAAGTTCTGTCCTGCTCCCGTACATGAGATTTTGCCGCCGGAACTTAATCATGCGCTTGTGGAAGGTATTGACCTGATTGGTCAGTCCATACATGGCTTCGCAGACGGCGGCGCTTATCTTTCCGGTGTCGAGAGCAGGACCTCTTCCCCGGTAAGGATTACGCGGGACGAGACCGGCCAGTCGCTATTACGGGGGCTCTATCCATGCGGAGAAGGGGCCGGATATGCAGGCGGCATTACCTCGGCGGCGATGGACGGCATGGTGACAGCGGAGAAGATCGCGGCTCAATTTGCACCTCTGGCAAAGACAGAGGCGTGAGCGAAAGAGAAAATTACAGGACAGGAGAAGATGACATGTCAGAAAACAGACAGATTCGGGAAATGATGAAGGATAAAAAGAGGATCGTGATCAAGATCGGTTCTTCTTCGTTGCAGCATACACAGACAGGAGATCTGGATTATACGAAGCTGGATGTGCTGGTGCGGGAGCTGTGCGATATCAGGAACAGGGGCAAGGATGTTGTGCTGGTGACGTCCGGCGCCGTGGCAGTGGGCAGAAAGGCCGTATTGATGCAGGGGATCGACGAGGATGATCCGACGGCAGTGAAACAGGCCTGCGCGGCCATCGGTCAGGCCAGGCTGATGATGACTTACCAGAAGATCTTCGCGGAATATAACCAGGTGGCCGCACAGATCCTGATGACGAAGAATACGATCATCGATAATCTGAACCGCTTTAATGCGCGCAATACTTTCGCTGAGTTGTTTAAGCTGGGCGTAGTGCCCATTGTCAACGAAAATGACACAGTAGCTACTTACGAGCTGGGTATCGGCGATAACGACACGTTATCAGCCATCGTGGCCGCGCTGATCGGTGCGGATATGTTGATCCTGTTGTCGGATATCGACGGACTGTACACAGACGATCCGAGGAAGAATCCGAATGCAAAGTATATAGAAGTAGTGGACGGCCTGACGGATGAGCTGATGGAAATGGGGAAAGCCTCCACTGGAAGTTCTTCCGGTACAGGCGGCATGAATACGAAGCTGCAGGCGGCCCGGATCGCGGGCAACATGGGAGTGGATATGGTGATCGCAAACAGTGCGGATATCAAGGTGATCCACCGGATCCTGGCCGGGCAGAATATCGGGACGCTTTTTAAGGCGCATAAGGAGGAGGGATTCGATCTGCCTCTGTATGTGCAGCAGATGACCCATGAATAAGGTAAAAAGCAAGTATGAGAGCATAAGCTAGCTTGAGGGCAGAAAGGAATGATACGGCGCTATGAATGTAGAACAGATGACAGCCAGGATCAATGAATTGTATCATAAATCACAGGCAGAAGGACTGACGGATGCAGAAAAGGAAGAACAGAAGCAGCTGCGCAGCGCCTATGTGGCAAATGTGCGTGCAAATTTAAGAGGACAGCTTGATCATATCTCTATTGTAGAGAAAGACGGCTCCATCACGGATCTGGGGAAAAAACATGGTCAAAAAGCAGGAAAAGACTGATCCGGCAGAATGGAGATCACCTATGGGAAAAAGCGAGATCCGCAGACAGATACTCACAATACGTGACAGACTGGAACCGGATGTAAAAGCGCAGTATGACAAAAGAATTAGAGATTATGTCTGCACACACAGGGCTTATCAGGAGTCGCAGATCATTCTGGCCTATGTAAGTTACCAGAGTGAAGTGGACACGATTCCGATGATCGGGCAGGCTTTTGACGACGGAAAGTATGTTTTTGCGCCAAAGGTTTCCGGTCTGGAGATGGAATTTTGGCAGATCTCGTCGCTGCAGGATCTGCATCGCGGATATAAGGGAATCCCGGAACCCCCGGAAGGCATCTCCTTCCCGGAATGGATGGCAAATGCATCCCGTCAGAAGCAGACCGTCTGTCAGGCAATGCTATGGATGCCGGGAGCCGTATTTGATAAAGAAAGGCATCGCATCGGTTATGGTAAAGGATTTTATGACCGCTATCTGGGTAGGCTGTACGGATGCGGCGGTAAGACACGAAGACCCGGCGGTAATGCGGAAGTTTATCTGACCACGGCGGCGCTTGCCTATACCTGTCAGCTGATGCCGGAGCTTCCCCATGAGGCACATGATATCAGACCGGATCTGCTGTTTACGGAAGACGGGCCGCTTTACACGGGTCAGGAATGCGCACCGGCTGCGCATTCCGTGAGAATATGATTCAGGTGTGAGGGACAATACGATTCATCCGACATTGTTAAACTAACGTTTTTATGTTATAGTAAATTCTCGGAAGCAGATACAGGATCGATTATTACAAAAGAGATGTTTTACATATGAGGGGACACCATGAAAAAGACGATCATCGTCATGCCGGTAGCCAACGAAGAAGACACCATGGAGCGGATCCTGGATGAGATTCTTGCGCTGCCCTATGACAATTTACATATCTATCCGGTCATCGACGACTATTCCAGAGACCGGACGGAAGAGATCATCAGGCAGAAGGCCGATGAGAATGACAAGGTAAAATGTATTTATTATAAGGAATCCAAAGGCGTGATCAGCTGCTATCTGGAGGGATTCCGCCAGGCCCTGGCGGATGGGGCACAGCAGATCTTAGAGATGGACGGCGGCGGAAGTCATCTGCCCTCGGAGATACCGCAGTTTCTTGCGAAAATGGAAGAGGGGTATGACTGCGTATGGGGTTCCCGGTTTATGGAGGGCGGCTCCATGCGCAAACAGCCTTTATACCGAAGGATCCTGAGCCAGGGCGGCACGATCCTGGCAAATCTCGTCCTGGGAACAAGGCTGCGGGATATGACCAGCGGATTCGAATGCTTTCAGCGCAAGGTGCTGGAAGGCATGGATCTGGATGCGTTCCTTTCCACCGGACATATGTACCAGACGGAGATGCGCTTTTACTGCAGGAATCTGCGTACCGTTGAGGTGCCGATCCACTATGTGGGGACGGCATCCAGTCTAAAGAGCAGTTCCGTGACGGAGGCGCTGCGCCTTCTGTTTCAGCTGAAAAAGAATGAACGGCGGGTTGTTGTATCATGGAAAAAGTAAAATATCTGATCCTTGGCGCCGGGCCGACAGGGCTTACGTTCGCAAACCGGTTAAAGGACCTGGGGGAAACAGATTTCCTGCTTCTGGAGAAAGAAGAGGAGGCGGGCGGCCTGTGCCGTTCCACGATGGTGGACGGCAGTCCTTTTGACATCGGCGGCGGTCATTTCCTGGATGTGAGAAGACCGAACGTCAATACATTTCTGTTCCGGTTCATGCCCAGGGAGGAGTGGACGCTTTATACAAGGGACAGCCGGATCCGGGTGGACGGCGCGCAGGTCGGGCATCCGCTGGAGGCCAATATCTGGCAGTTTGACCTGACGACGCAGGTGGCATATCTGACTTCCATCGCAAAGGCCGGCTGCAATCTGGATCAGCCCATGCCGGAACGGTTCGTGGAATGGATCGTGTGGAAGCTGGGGCAGCGGATCGCCGATCACTATATGCTTCCCTATAACCGGAAAATGTTCGCGGATGATCTGAACGAACTTGGCACCTACTGGCTGGAAAAGCTGCCAAACGTGAGCTTCGAGGAAACGCTTCTGTCCTGTCTGACACATAAGCCCTACGGCACACAGCCAGGGCATGCTTCCTTCTATTATCCGAAAAGGCATGGCTATGGGGAAGTATGGCGGCGCATGGCAAAAGAAGTGGCGCCGAAAGTGCTGTACGGTGAGGAGGCCGTCGTACTGGATTGCGAAAACCGCAGTGTCAGGACGAGGACCGGGGATGTGTTTGAAGCGGAACATGTGATCACTACGGTTCCCTGGCGAAGCTTTACACAGATCATCGGTATGCCGGATAAGCTCAGGGAGCTGGTGGCGGGACTAAGATACAGCGCCATAGAAACCCGCTATGTGCCAGAGCAGCTTGATACGGCGGCGCAGTGGATCTATGAGCCGGATCCGCAGGTTCCCTGGCACAGGATCCTGGTGCGCCATAATTTCTGTCCGGGAAGCAGAGGGTACTGGTTAGAGACCCGAAAAGAACGGACAGCGATGTTTGCGGATACGGCAGAAACCTATCATTATCTGAATGCATATGCTTATCCGCTCAATACCATCGGGAAACCGGAGGCGATGAAGAAGCTGCTTTCTTTCTGTGAGGCAAGGCAGATCTATGGCCTGGGACGATGGGGTGAACACTGTCATTATAATTCGGATGTGGTGGTGGAACTTGCCATGCAGGCGGCTCGGCGGTTGGCGCAGTTGTGAGCCTATAAAAAGATGCATTTTCCTATGTGAATTTGTGCCTGCGCCAAATCCGCAGGCTAAGCAAAATGGGGGTTAAAGGTGATAAAAGGAACCATGCGCAAATTAATCTACAGTTTCATCCTCCTTCTGCTCTTTGGCGCCGTGATGGCGGTATTGACGCATACGGCACAGAACGGGATGGAGACCACACAGGTCCTGCCGGGCATCAATCCTGATCCGGTGTACGTGACCTGTGAGCCAGGAGAGACACTGGAAGCCATGCTGACAGCCAAAAAAGAGTTTCAGGTCAGCGGATTTCCGGTTCTCCTGGTCAATATCGCACAGGACAGCAGGGGGACACTGCGATTTACGGTGACTGACGATACGTCCGCTATTCTGGTCAGCCAGGTGATCCCGGTGGAGACCATCACGCCGGGGAAATGGTTTACGATCGCCGGTGATATGACTTTTGCGGCAGGGCAGACCTATAAGGTTTCCGTGTCCGCAGACGGCAGTTCGCCGTATTTTATGCAGGTGCCGGAGAAAGAGGGCGCGCAGCTGCCTTTTACCGAACAGGTGGTCAAGGACGGTGAAATACTGGAATGCGGTATTTCCCTGGGGATCGACCGGGTGGAGCTTGTCAGGATGACTTACGGGGATATTTTCTATTATTCGATCCCGGTTTCCGTGCTGCTTACCGCCGTAGGGCTGCTTAGTATCTGGGCGGGATGGCGGAAGGTATGGACTGTGATCCTTGGACTTGGGACGCCGGCGAGAAGGTTTGTAAATAAGTACGGCAATGATCTGTTCCTGTTGTTCCTGTTCGTGGCTGTCTGTGTCAGCATCTACTCCCGGGCTTATCTGAAAGGGGCTTATATTTCCGCAGACTCGGCAGGGTATCTTCGGGAGGCGGTGAACCTGGTAAGCGGAAACGGATTTTCCTATGACGGGCTGGCGGGATACGATACCTGGTTTGCCAACTGGCCAATTCTGTATCCGGCCCTGATCGCGGCGGTCATGCTTGTCACCGGGACAGGCGCCTATCTGGCATCGAAGATCGTGGCCATGGTGACGGCAGGACTGATCCTGCTTGTGCTGCGCCGGTGTTTTGGCAAAGACGCGTGGCTGTATGGCCTGTGTCTGACCAATATCGGCTATCTGAATCTGAGCTATTATACGTGGAGCGAGATTCCCTTTATGCTGTTTATGCTTCTGTTTGCCCTGCTCTTTGCAACGGTGCTGCAAAAGGAGCGTCCTGCATGGGGATGGTACGCGGCTCTTGGTGCGGCGGGCATCTGCTGCTTTCTGACCAGGTATTACGGTATCTTCGTGTGGATCGTGACGGGGCTGTACCTGCTTGTACTGTTTGCATCCTACAGGAAAAAGAGAGAGCCGGCGGTCTTTTCCAAACTGGTGGGACTGACGGTGACGGCCGCCGTGTCGGGCGGTCTGAGCATGGCGTATCTGCTTCTGAACAAGCTTCAAAATGGCATGGCGTCCGGCGTGAGCCGTACCATGTGGTGGGATGATTATCGTATCCTGACGGACGATCTGATCGAGAGCCTGCTGACGGAATTTTTCAATATCTTCTCCATGCAGATACCGGAGCTGGTGGAAGGGTTCCCCTATCAGATCAAGGTATTCGTGGTGGCAGGCATTCTGACAGGGATCGGCTGGCTGATCGTCAGAAACTGCAGGCGTTTTACGAGAGAGTCGGTGCTGATCGTGATGGCAGTGGTCTATGACATGGTCTTTATCGCCATCCGCTATGTCTCTTCGATGGACAGTTTCTATTTCCGCTTTTTCGAGCCGGCGACCTTCCTGCTCTGTATCGCGCTGACCGGCCTGCTTTTGCCGTATCTGCGCGGAAAGAAGGGATTCCACTATTTTGCCAGCATGGTCACTTTACTGCTTGGGACCGCGGTCTGGTCTGTCTTTGCAAACGGCGGCATGGACCGGGACGACAATTATTATCTGTCACTGGAAGCACAGTGGGAAGAGGCCTATCAGGGGATTCCTGAAAAGTCGGTGGTGATCTTTAACGATATCGATTTCCGCTCTTCCTATTACCGGCCGGATGTGGTGGAAGGAACCATCACGCCGAAAGATGAGTTCGCGAATCTGCAGCAGACCTATTACGGTTCCGACTATCTTTGCATTCGGGCGGAATTTGCGGAAGCGATGTTGGATTCCGGTGAGTATCATGACAGCGTGGCGCTAAGACTGCAGGAAGGGATAGCAGGAAAGGAGCCCGCGGAATTTGTGGTAATCTCCCTGCGTGAATAAATTTCCGCACTTTAAAGTTGCGCGATCCAACAAAATAGCACATGTAAATTGGTTGCGGCATGTTGATACGAATAGTATACTGATAATGCGGCGCGGCGTAATAAAAGGAAAAGGGAGACTATTATATGAGCTTCGGTAAAAATTTGCAGTTTTTAAGGCATTTGCGGGGAAATATGACGCAAGAGGATTTGGCCGAAAAAATGAATATAAGCCGCCAAACCGTATCAAAATGGGAGTTGGATGCGGCGCAGCCAGAAATGGAAAAAGCGATAGAACTGTGCAGACTTTTTAATTGCACATTGGACAACTTATTTCGCGATGAAATGGTCACCTGCGGTGAAGAGTATACGAATCTGCGTGTCGAGATCGTACCCGCTTTTCGTTACATAAAACATGCCGTTATAAGCTCCGAGCCGGAGGGAGATGCGATCGACAGAGTCTTCTCCATCGCCCGCAGATATGGTGTGGAGAATCCCCGTGTCATCGGCTGGGACTTTCCGCATGTGTCACAGGAGCAGATAAATGTTTTTAATATGCATGGTTATGAAGCAGCCTGGATCCTGCCTGATGAGATTGATCCTTCCGGTCTTACGATACACGAACAGGCCGCACACAGGTATGCGGTAATCCATATAGAAGCACCTTTTGAAAATCCTTTCGTGACCATACCAAACGCTTATAAAACACTTATGGAGTATATGCGTGTGAACGGTCTGGAGCACACGGAAAAAGATGTTATTCCCTGCTTTGAAACCGACGGGGAGAATATGGATATTTATATTGCCTGTAAATAGCGTATTTTAGGAGCAGACAAATCGATTGCTGTCCGGAAACGAAATCATAGTTGCAGAAAAGAGGAATTCTATGGAATATTTAGACAATTTAGGGCAAAAAGCCGTTGCGGCAAAGTATGAATTACAGAAGTTATCCGCCACAGACAAGAACAGGGCGCTGCAGGCAGCGGCGTCCGCCCTGACGGCGGCTACGGACCGTATCCTGTCGGCAAACGATATGGATTATGAGACCGCAGCGGCAGGCGGCATGACGGCCGCTTTGCTGGACCGTCTGAAACTGACGCCGGAACGTATTGAGAGCATGGCTGAGGGCCTGCGGCAAATCGTGGAACTGGAGGATCCGGCAGGAACCGTGATGGAATCTTTTGACCGCCCGAACGGACTGCATATTGACAAGGTAAGAGTGCCCATGGGGGTAATCGGTATTATCTATGAAGCCAGGCCCAATGTGACGGCGGATGCCTTCGGCCTGTGCTTTAAGACCGGAAACGCCGTGATCCTGAAAGGTGGTAAGGATGCGGCCCATTCGAATGCCGCCATTGTGGAAGTGATCAGAGAGGCCCTTTCCTTGGAAGCGGTCACGGCGGATGCGGTACAGCTGATCGAAGATAACGACAGGGTAGTGACGACAGCCTTTATGAGGTTAAAGCAGTATGTGGATGTCCTGATCCCCAGAGGCGGCGCGGGGCTGATCCGCGCGGTGGTGGAGAACAGCACCGTCCCTGTGATCGAGACGGGAACCGGCAACTGCCATATCTTCGTTGACGAGGATGCGGACTTAGAACAGGCGGTGCCCATTATCATCAATGCCAAGACGCAGAGGATCGGTGTGTGCAATGCCTGTGAATCCCTGCTGATCCACGAGAAGATCGCCGACAGGCTGCTGCCCGTGCTTGGCCGTGCCTTACAGGAAAAGAAGGTAGAGATGCGCGGAGACGCGCGGGTACAGGAACTGATCCCGGAGGCTGTGGCGGCAACCGAAGAAGATTACGGCAGGGAATATCTTGACTATATCATATCCATGAAGACCGTGTCTGACGTGGAGGAAGCCATCGCGCATATCAACCGCTATAATACCAGGCACTCCGACGCCATTCTTACGCAGAACATGGAACACGCGGAACGATTCTTACAGGGAGTGGATTCCGCCTGTGTGTATGTGAATGTGTCCACACGCTTTACGGACGGCTTTGAGTTCGGGTTCGGCGCGGAGATCGGGATCAGCACACAGAAGCTGCATGCCAGAGGGCCTATGGGGCTTAAGGAACTGACCACTTACAAGTATCTGATCCGCGGGGACGGGCAGATCAGAGGATAGCGAGTTCAAAGACCGTTTTTCCGGATAAAAACAAGAAATGGATTGACAGAGACAGAAAAATTTAATATTATACATATGAACAGTTGAACATATGTATAATATTTTCCTCAGAAGACCATGGGAAGGCAGATAGAAGATCGATCCGGCCCAGGTTTGCGGAAAAAGGAGGGCGGCAGTCAATGGCGGAAGATAACAGGAGAACAGAAAGCGCTCCGACGGCTGCGGAGAAGGACTTTTCGGACGCAAGGGAGAACCTTATCAGAAATATTCAGGACCAACAGCCGGATGATGAGATCCTGTATGATCTCGCAGAGCTGTTTAAGGTATTCGGGGACTCCACCAGGATCAAGATCCTGTATTCCATGTTTGAGAATGAGCTGTGCGTCAACGATATCGCCAGTCTGCTGCATTTAAGCCAGTCTTCCGTAAGCCATCAGCTGCGGATCCTTAAGACATCGAAGCTGGTGAAGTTCAGGCGGGAAGGGAAGTCTATCTTCTATTCACTGGATGACGAGCATGTGCGGGCGATCATCAGTATGGGGATGGAGCACGTGGAAGAGTAGCGCCTAAGGCCCTCTCCGGGAGGAAACATAAGGCAGCTGTTTAGGAAAGTCAAATAGATCTAAGGGGGACGGAGGAGAAGGAATGAACAAGACATATAAGATCGAGGTGGACTGTGCCAATTGTGCAGAGAAGATGCAGGAGGCCGCTAAGAAGACCGAAGGGGTTGCGGATGCCGTGGTCAGCTTTATGACACAGAAAATGAAGGTGGAGTTTGCAGAGGGCGCGGATGAGAAGGCGGTCATGAAGAAGGTGCTTAAGGCCTGCCGGAAAGTAGAGCCTGACTGCGAGATCGAACTGTAAGACAGCACCTGTCAGATCGCAACAGAAGATTATAATAAAAGATCATAATAAAAGATTGTACAATAAGATTGTGGAATTAATAAGCGTTATAGAACAGAGCCGTCGCATTTCGGAAACAATGCGGCGGCTCTTGTTATAGGGATCGTTCTGATCGTTTATTTATTTTTCTTCTGTGGATTGAAGCTGACGCCTCTGTTGATGTCACCACTTGGATTTTCACCGAAGGTATAATCGTTGCCCGGCAGGATGGCATTCAGAAGGATACCCACCAGTGCGGCGATAGCGAGGGAAGTCAGGGTGATGGAGGTGCCGCCTACGGTGAAGGTAAGGCCGCCGGAGAATCCGAGTCCGCATACCAGGATGACCGCAGCGATGATCAGGTTCCTTGATTTCGTGAAATCCACCTTGTTTTCCACGATATTCCTGACGCCGATGGCGGAGATCATACCGTAGAGGATGAAGCTGACGCCGCCGATGATGGCCGAGGGCAGAGAGCCGATGATAGCCGACATCTTCGGGATAAAGCTTAAGATGATGGCATACAGCGCCGCCAGCCGGATCACCTTGGGATCGTGAACACCGCTCAACTCCAGCACGCCGGTATTCTCGCCATAAGTAGTGTTGGCAGGACCGCCAAACAGTGCGGAGAGGGACGTCGCCAGGCCGTCACCGATCAGTGTGCGGTGCAGGCCGGGATCTTCCAGATAATTTTCGCCCACGGTTGCGGAGATGGCGGAGATATCGCCGATATGCTCCATCATGGTAGCCAGTGCGATCGGCGCCATCACCAGGATCGCCGTCACGTCAAACTTACAGATAAGGAAAGGCGGCAGACCCACAAGGGAGGAGGATGCAACACCGGAAAAGTCCAGAATCGCGCTTCCGTCCGCATTGGTAAAGCCCAGGGCGTTCATGACCAGCGCCGCTATGTAGGAGATGACCACGCCCAGAAGAATGGGAATGATCTTCCACATGCCTTTCCCCCAGATATTAAAGATGACGATGACTGCCAGCGCGATCAGCGCCAGAAACCAGTTGGAGGATGCATTGTTCACTGCGGACGGCGCCAGGCTTAAGCCGATGCAGATGATGATCGATCCGGTCACGACAGGCGGCAGAAAACGCATGACCTTCTTCACGCCGACGAATTTGATCACCAGCGCCAGAATCAGATACAGAAGACCGGCAACCACGATGCCGCCGCAGGCATAGGGCAGCTTCTCGCCGTAGGTCATGCCGGCAAAGATACCGCTGTCTAAGTTTGCCACGGTGGCGAATCCACCCAGGAAGGCGAAAGATGAGCCCAGAAAGGCCGGCACTTTCAGCTTCGAGCAGACATGGAAAAAGAGGGTGCCGATCCCTGCAAAGAATAGTGTTACCTGAATCGAAAGACCCTCTCCGTTAAAATAGCTGTTGACCAGGATCGGTACAAGGATCGTTGCACCGAACATTGCGAACATGTGCTGCAGACCAAGCAGCAGCATCTTGGGGACGCCGAGGCTCCTTGCGTCGCGAATGGTTTCGAAGTTGTTACTCATTATAAATCTCCCTTCTCATAATGTATCGACAATTGGATTAACAGTAGCCTAAAGAGATTATAAAGACTGCAATCCTTTTTGGCAAGTAAATTCGTGAAAGTCCGGGCAAACAAATGTTATGAAGAAAAATTGTTGACTTAAACGTCAGAAATCATTACTATTTATAGATAGGAACAACAAGGCGCAGGTAAGGAAGAAGAGAGGACGAAAGATGGAAAAGATGGAAAACGTATTTATTATGGATCATCCGCTGATACAGCACAAGATTTCCCATATCAGGGATATCAACACGGGGACCAACGAGTTCCGGAAATGTATCGAAGAGATCGCGATGCTGATGGGGTATGAGGCGCTGAGGGATCTGCCGTTAGAGAATGTGGAGGTGGAGACGCCGATCGAGAAGTGCATGACGCCCATGCTGGCCGGTAAGAAGCTGGCCGTGGTGCCGATCTTAAGAGCCGGTCTTGGCATGGTCAACGGTATCCTGGCTCTGGTGCCAAGCGCCAAGGTGGGGCATATCGGACTGTACAGGGATCCTGAGACCCATGAGCCTCATGAATATTACTGTAAGCTGCCTGAGCCGATCGACTTAAGAACGATCGTTGTTGTGGATCCGATGCTTGCAACGGGCGGTTCCGGTTCCGAGGCAGTGGACTTTATCAAGCAGCACGGCGGGAAACATATCAAATTCATGTGTATTATCGCTGCGCCGGAAGGACTGGATCGTCTTAAGAAGGATCATCCCGATATTCAGATCTATGTGGGGCATCTGGACCGCTGCCTGAATGAACATGCCTATATCTGCCCGGGGCTGGGAGATGCCGGGGACCGGATTTTCGGCACGAGATAGAATAGATAACCGGAGGAAACATCTGTGATGAATGGAAATGGAGTCTCGAAGCTTCGGGACGTTTTCCGATGTAATAAAATAGTGATCTTATGTACGATTCTGCTGTGTAGCGCTTTGCTTACAGCCTGCGGGCAGGATGAGGAACTGACGGCGTATCAGACGGATATGAATACGTTCTTCGAGCATATCGCTTCCTGTCATGAAGGGATGAACGCGATCGACGCCTCCGCTCCGGATGCGAAGAATCAGCTGCTCTCTTATCTGGATCAGCTGCAGGCGGAATTTACCTGGATGGCGGAGCTTACCGTGCCGGATGAGTTCTCGGCGGTGGACAGTCTGGCGGATGAGGCGGATGAGAATATGCGTCAGGCGGTATCCCTGTATCACAGCGTTTACGAGGCGGAAGTCTTCGACGAGCCGATGGCACAGGCCGCCAGGGAATACTATGACAGGGCGAATATCCGCATTCAGTATATCATCTCTATTCTGCACGGGGAGATTCCGGAGGGCGAAGGAATTACCTACACGGAGGAAAGCGGTATTCTGGGCGGCGGTTATCTGAACAAGGATGACGAGGAAGAGGCGTCCGGAGAGGAGACGCCCGTTTCGACGGAACCGGAAACGGATGCGGAAGGCGCGGCGGACGATTTTGACACGGACGACACCGTCTTCTATGAGGAACCGCAGACGGAAGAGTGAATAGAGATAATTTTCATGGGAATTTGTGTCGGGAAGATATGGAGGTGCAAAGATGAACAAACAGGAATTTCATGCATTGATCAAAGAAACCCCCATTTTTCTGGACGGCGCTACGGGATCCAATCTGCAGCAGAGAGGAATGCCATCGGGCGTATGTCCGGAGCTGTGGATCCTGGAGAACAGAGAGGTTCTGATAAAGCTGCAGCAGGATTTCGTGGACGCAGGTACGAACATCGTCTATGCGCCCACATTTACGGCCAACCGCATCAAACTGGCGGAGTACGGACTGGAAGCGCAGATTCGCCGGATCAATCGGAATCTGACAGCGCTGTCTAAGGAAGCGGTCGGGGACAGAGCTCTGGTGGCGGGAGACATTACCATGACGGGAGCGCAGCTGTCGCCGATGGGAAGTCTCGATTTCGAGGAACTGATCGATGTCTATAAAGAACAGATCAGCTGTCTTGTGGAAGCCGGCGTGGATCTTCTGGTGGTGGAGACGATGATGAGTCTGCAGGAGACCAGGGCTGCCCTGATCGCGGCGAAAGAGGTCTGTGACCTGCCGGTGATGGCCACGATGACTTTTGAGTCGGACGGCAGGATATTGTACGGAACGGACGCGGTAACGGCGGCAGTGGTCTTAGAGAGCTTAGGCGCCGATGCGGTGGGGACTAACTGCTCCACAGGTCCGGATAAAATGGCGGATATCATCCGCCAGATGGCCGCAGTGACCGCCGTGCCGGTCATCGCAAAGCCCAATGCCGGACTGCCGTCTCTTGACCGGAACGGCAATACGGTCTACGATATGGAACCGTTCGTCTTCGGTGAGAGTATGAAGGGGCTTGTGGAAGCCGGCGCCTCCATTGTAGGCGGCTGCTGCGGGACCACGCCGGATCATATCCGGGCGCTGCGAAAGGCCGTGGGATCCATGACGTTGACACCCAGGCAAAGAACAGGGAAGCGGTATCTGACCAGCGAACGGCAGACGATCGCTTTTGGTCTTGCCGACAATTTTATCATCGTCGGTGAACGGATCAATCCCACCGGCAAGAAGAAACTACAGGAACAGCTGCGGGCCGGCTCCATGGAGATGGTGGCCGATTTCGCACAGGAGCAGGAAGCCTGCGGCGCGGGCATCCTGGATATCAATATGGGGATGGGCGGCATTGACGAGAAGACCATGATGCTAAAGGCCATCGAGACGGTGGGCGGCATCACGAATCTTCCCCTGTCGTTAGATTCCAGTCATGTGGATGTGCTAGAAGCGGCGCTTCGCAGGTATCCCGGCCGGGCACTGATCAATTCCATCTCCTATGAGAAGGCAAAAACAGAGGCGCTGTTACCGATCGCCAGGAAATACGGCGCCATGTTCGTGCTCCTGCCGCTGTCGGATGCGGGACTGCCGGGCAGTCTGCAGGAGAAGATCGATATTATAGAGAAGATACAGGAACAGGCTTATGCACTTGGTATGCACAAAGAGGATATTGTGGTGGACGGCCTGGTGACCACGGTGGGCGCCAACAAGGATGCGGCGCTTGAGACGCTTGCGACGATCCGTTACTGCAAGGAAAGGGGACTGGCGACGATCTGCGGGCTTTCCAATATTTCCTTTGGCCTGCCGGAGCGCAGCTTCGTCAACACCGCCTTCCTGACCATGGCGATCCAGGCGGGGCTGACCATGGCGATCGCCAATCCGTCCCAGGAGCTGCTTGTCAGCTGTGCCTTTGCATCCGACCTGCTGCTGCATAAAGAAGGGGCGGATCTAAGGTACATCCAGCTGATGGAGGCGGCGAAGGCCAGCCGGGAAGCGATGGGAACTGCGCAGCCAAAGAGCACCGGTATCCGCATGAAACAGACGGCGGCCGGACAGACACAGGAGGGTACCATCAAGGACAGACTGTATGCCGATGTGCTGAAAGGCAACGGCAGCGCCATCGTGGAAGATACGAAACGGGCGCTTTCGGAGGGCCATGAGGCGAAGACGCTTCTGGATGAGATCTTATTGCCGGCCATCAATGAAGTAGGCGATTTTTTTGACATGGGGAAATATTTTCTGCCGCAGCTGATCGCCAGTGCGGAGGCCATGAAAGCTTCCATAGAGTATCTGGAACCGCTGCTAATGGACAATAAGTCCGGACAGGAGATGCCGACCGTGGTGATCGCCACGGTGGAGGGTGATATTCACGACATCGGCAAGAACTTAGTGGCGCTGATGCTTAAGAATTACGGCTTCAAAGTGATCGATCTTGGCAAAGATGTGCCGAAAGAGAAGATCATCGAGGCGGCTAAGGAACATCATGCACAGGTGATCGCCCTGTCTGCGCTGATGACGACCACCATGCAGCAGATGAAACAGGTGATCGAGTACGCGAAAGCGCGGCAGGTAGACGCAAAGATCATTGTGGGCGGCGCCGTGATCACCCAGGAATACGCGGATGAGATCGGGGCGGACGGCTATTCTAAGGACGCTGCGGATGCGGTAAAGCTGACGAAGCGGATCCTGCAGATAGATACCGTGTGATCGTGGGATATTGTATTTTTGCGAGATGTGGATTAAGAATAAACAGGAAAAGGGAGAGTGGACTATGTTAGGTGCAGACGCGATCGTAAAATGTCTGGAAGAGGAAGGCGTAAAGTATGTATTCGGTTATCCGGGGGTGGCGATATGCCCTTTTTACAACAGTATCTTAAGTTCTCCGGTTGAGACGATACTGATCCGTACGGAACAGAATGCCGCCCATGCGGCCAGCGGTTTTGCCCGGGTGACGGGAGAGGTCGGTGTCTGTGCCGTCACATCCGGTCCCGGCGCCACGAATGTGATCACCGGTATCGCGACGGCATTTGCGGACAGTATACCGCTTGTGTGTATTACAGGTCAGGTGGACAGCGAACTGATCGGCTCCGATGTGTTCCAGGAAGCGGATATCACCGGTGCGGTGGAGTCTTTTGTCAAATACAGCTACCTGGTAAAGGACGCAGCTGAGATCCCGCGGATCTTCAAGGAAGCGTTCTATATCGCCAATTCCGGCAGAAAGGGACCGGTGCTGATCGATGTGCCCATCGACATCCAGAATGCGGTCGTGGGCAAGTTCAAGTATCCGGAGGGAGTCAGCCTGCGCACCTACAAACCGACGATCAAGGGACATACGGTGCAGATCCAGAAGGTCGTTAAGGAACTGTCTAAAGCGAAGCGTCCGATCATCTGCGTGGGCGGCGGCGTGCTCCTAAGTGAGGCGGTAGAGGAGTTTAGGTCCTTTGTGGAAAAGCACCGGGTACCGGTCGTCTCCACGATGATGGGGATCAGCGCCATGCCCACCAGACACCCCTTGTATTACGGGATGGTGGGGAATAACGGACATCCTTATGCCAACCGGGCCATGAATGAGTCGGATCTGCTCATCATGGTGGGCGCCAGAGTGGCGGACCGGGCGATCAGCCAGCCGGATCTGATCACGGAGAATAAGGTGCTGGTACATATCGACGTGGATCCGGCGGAGATCGGTAAGAATGTAGGACCCACCATTCCGCTGGTTGGCGATGCAAGGCATATTTTCGAAGACTTTAACAAAGAAGAGTTCACCTGCGAGCATGAGGAATGGATCGGAACGCTTGACGAATACCGTGACAGCATGGCGCGGGTGCGCAGACCGAATCCGGCTTATGTGGATCCGGCGGAATTTATCCGGATGCTGTCGGAGGCCATGGAGGAAGATGCGGTCTATGTGGCGGATGTGGGACAGAACCAGATCTGGTCCTGCAACTATCATGTCGTGAAGAACGGAAGATTTCTGACAACGGGCGGCATGGGTACTATGGGGTATTCCATTCCGGCGGCCATGGGGGCCAAGCTGGCGGCGCCGGACAGACAGGTGGTGGCGGTATGCGGTGACGGTTCCTTCCAGATGTCCATGATGGAGCTGGCAACCATGCGTCAGTTTCATGTGCCGGTGAAGATCATCGTACTCAAGAACAACTTCCTTGGTATGGTGAGAGAGTTCCAGCATTACACCTATAAAGACAATTACTCTGTGGTGGATCTGTCGGGAAGTCCTGATCTGGAGAAATTGTCCTCGGCCTATGACATGAAGTTCATGCGGCTTCACACAATGGAACACGCGCAGGAGACGATCGAAGCGTTCCTTTCGCATGACGAGGCGGTGCTTCTGGAGTGCATCATCGATCCAATGGATCTGGTAAAATAGAAAATGGGGGATTGAGATGAAGAAAATATATTCGGTTTTGGTGGAAAACAGATCCGGTGTGCTCTGTAAGGTTTCCGGGCTTTTTTCCAGAAGATCTTTCAATATTGACAGTCTGGCGGTTGGGGAGACGGACGATCCCACCACTTCCTGCATGACGATCGTCAGCAGCGGGGACGAACGCACGTTAGAGCAGATCGAGAAGCAGCTGAACAAGAAGCTGGATGTCTTCAAGGTGAAGACCTTTGACGAGACGGCCAGCATCAGCAGGGAGCTGATGTTAATGAAGGTGAAATATAATAAAGGCAACCGCCGGGATATCATGGAGACCTGTGAGATCATGAAGGCGCAGATTGTGGATATGTCCAAAAAGACGATGATCATCCAGATCTGCGACGTGCCGGAACGTATCAGGCTGTTCATCGGCATGATGCAGTCTATCAGTATCGTGGAGGTGGCGCGTACCGGGACACTGGCTCTGCAGAAATGCCTGGAGACGGATTGACTTTTGTCTGGTAAATTGTTAAAATAATGGACAGCGTGTGGCAGTTAGAATGTCATATGCGGAAAGGTTACCTCTATGCAAAAGAAAGTATTTCAATTATTAGTGGATAATACCTCCGGTGTGCTCAGCCGGATCGCGGGACTTTTTTCCAGGCGCGGCTATAATATTGACAGCATTACGGCGGGTGTGACCGCAGATGCGCGTTTTACCCGCATCACGATCGTAACCTCGGGGGATGACGAGATCCTGGATCAGATCGAGAAGCAGGTGGCGAAGCTGATTGACGTGCGGGATATCAAGGAATTGAAGCCAAGTGACAGCGTATACAGAGAACTGGTCATGATCAAGGTCAAGACTTGTGCCGAGGAGCGGCAGGGCGTGATCTCCATCGCCGATATCTTCAGGGCGAAGATCATCGATGTGGCGCCGGAGAGCCTGGTGATCGAGCTGACCGGTACGCAGGATAAGGTAGGCGCGTTTATCAACCTGCTGGAAAGCTATGAGATCCTGGAACTTGCCAGAACCGGTATCACGGGACTGGGACGGGGCATCGAAAATGTCACGTATCTGGAGTAATATACCCTCGCGGCCTTTGCCAAAGGCTCGTGCAGGCACGGGACTTTGCTCATGGCCCGCGGGAAAAGAGAACGTCTGTGTTTTACAAATATGGTAGGTGGAGAGAGCGATTCCCTCTTACTATAGATCCTATGGTGCCGATAGGCCGGCAGCCTGTTATACGGCGGGCACGGGCGGCAGCATGATAAGAAAACGAATGGAGGAGTAGGAAAATGGCAAATATTTTTTATCAGGAAGACTGTAATCTTTCCCTGCTGGAAGGAAAGACGATCGCGGTGATCGGTTACGGAAGCCAGGGACATGCACATGCCCTGAACGCGAAGGAGTCGGGCTGTCATGTGATCATCGGCCTGTATGAGGGTTCCAAGTCCTGGGCAAAGGCTGAGGCGCAGGGATTCGAGGTGTTTACGGCGGCGGAAGCGGCGAAGAGGGCCGACATCATCATGATCCTGATCAATGACGAGCTGCAGGCTGCTTTGTATAAGAAGGATATCGAGCCCAATCTGGAGCCGGGCAATATGCTGATGTTCGCCCACGGCTTCAATATTCACTTCGGCTGTATCGTACCGCCTAAGGATGTGGATGTGACCATGATCGCTCCCAAGGGACCGGGCCACACGGTGAGAAGCGAGTATCTGGCGGGCAAGGGCGTTCCCTGTCTCGTGGCGGTTCATCAGGATGCAACCGGCAAGGCACAGGATATGGCGCTTGCTTATGCACTGGCGATCGGCGGCGCGAGAGCGGGCGTGCTGGAGACCACCTTCAGGACCGAGACGGAGACAGACCTCTTCGGTGAGCAGGCAGTTCTGTGCGGCGGTGTGTGCGCACTGATGCAGGCAGGTTATGAGACGTTAGTGGAGGCAGGATACGATCCGAGGAATGCATACTTCGAATGTATTCATGAGATGAAGCTGATCGTGGATCTGATCTATCAGTCCGGTTTTGCCGGCATGCGGTATTCCATCTCCAACACGGCGGAGTATGGCGACTATGTCACCGGCCCGAAGATCATCACGGATGAGACCAAGGCGACCATGAAGAAGATCCTGTCCGACATTCAGGACGGCACTTTTGCGAAGGATTTCCTGTTGGATATGTCTTCCGCAGGCGGCCAGGTACACTTCAAGGCTATGAGAAAGCTTGCTGCCGAGCATCCTTCGGAGATCGTAGGCGAGGAGATCAGAAAGCTTTACAGCTGGAACGGCGAAGATAAATTGATCAATAACTGATTTGGAGACAGACATGCAGTCCAAAACCAACGTGGATCAAATGCTGGCGGAGAGCTTTAAGAATCTGGCGCTAAGAATGCCGATCGACAAGATAACGATCAAGCAGATCACAGACGGCGCGGGTGTGATCAGGCCTACCTTTTACAATCATTTTCAGGATAAATATGAATTGTTGGAATGGATCATCCGCACGGAGATCTTAGACCCGGTAAAGCCGCTGATGCAGTCGGGGAATCTGAAGGACAGTACGGTGCAGATCTTCTGCAATATGCAGCAGGACAAACAATTCTACAAGAGAGTGGTCCGGCTGGAAGGACAGAATTCCTGTGAAAGCATTGCCAAGAAATTCATTATGGAGATTCTTTTTACCGTCATCAATGAGAAGGCAGGGGAGAGGAAGCTTGCCAGGAGAGGTCTGACGGTGGGTATGGTAGCGGAGTATTATGCGCAGTGCATGGCTTTTGTTGTCATCCAGTGGATGAAGATGGATATGAGCCTGACGCCCGAACAGATGGCGGATCTTTTTGAATACATTACGACTCATTCCATGGATGATGTGATAGCAGAGATGAGTTGACGGCAGGGCTTGTCTGGGATTTCCGGATAAGCCCTGTTTTCAGAAGAAAACGGCAGGCATAGAAGCGAAGTAAAAGCAAATAAGGAGAGCAGGATTATGGGAATGACAATGACACAGAAAATTCTGGCCGCTCATGCGGGGCTGGAATGCGTGGAAGCGGGACAGCTGATCGAAGCTGATCTGGATCTGGTGCTGGGAAATGATATCACCAGTCCGGTTGCCATCAAGGAGATGGAGAAGATGAATGTGGACGGCGTGTTCCACAAGGATAAGATCGCACTGGTGCCGGATCATTTCGTGCCGAACAAGGATATCAAGTCGGCAGAGCATTGTAAGTGCGTGAGAGAATTTGCGAAGCGCAATGAGATCACCAATTATTTTGAAGTGGGCCAGATGGGCATTGAGCACGCGCTCTTACCGGAAAAAGGGCTGACGGTGGCGGGCGACGTGATCATCGGGGCGGATTCCCACACCTGTACTTACGGGGCGCTTGGTGCTTTCTCCACCGGCGTTGGCAGCACGGATATGGCGGCCGGTATGGCTACCGGCAAGGCGTGGTTCAAGGTGCCCTCCGCCATCAGATTCCGTCTGGTTGGAAAACCGGCCGAGTGGGTGAGCGGTAAGGATGTGATCCTGCATATCATCGGCATGATCGGCGTGGACGGCGCACTGTACAAATCCATGGAATTTGTGGGCGAGGGGATACGGAACCTGTCCATGGATGACCGTTTCACCATCGCCAATATGGCGATCGAGGCGGGCGGCAAGAACGGTATCTTCCCGGTGGATGAACTGGCCATCGCCTATATGAAGGAGCATTCAACAAAAGCATATAAGATTTACGAGGCCGATGAGGATGCGGTATACGATGAGGAGTATACGATCGACTTAAGCACGCTGCGGCCGACGATCGCCTTCCCGCATCTTCCGGAGAATACGAAGACCATCGACGAGATCACGGAAGATATTGTGATCGATCAGGTCGTGATCGGTTCCTGCACCAACGGCAGGCTGGATGACCTCCGGATCGCCGCCAAAGTTTTACAGGGCAGACATGTGGCGGCAGGAATGCGCTGCATCGTGATCCCGGCGACACAGGCAATCTATCTGCAGGCCATGGAGGAGGGACTTTTAAAGACCTTTATCGAGGCGGGAGCGATCGTCAGCACCCCTACCTGCGGCCCCTGCCTTGGCGGCTATATGGGTATCCTGGCAGAAGGGGAGAGATGCGTCTCCACCACCAACCGCAATTTCGTCGGTCGTATGGGGCATGTCGATTCCGAGATTTATCTGGCCAGTCCGGCAGTGGCGGCGGCAAGCGCAGTCGCGGGGAAGATTTCCTGTCCCTGCAGACTTTAAGCATAAATCTGAAAAAAAGCTATGGCAACAGCTTTAGTGCATTCGCTGCGCTGAGCAGGAATCATTTATGAAAACGGAGGTAGGATCATGCAGGCAGCAAAAGGAACTGTTTTTAAATACGGAGACAATGTGGATACGGATGTCATCATTCCGGCGCGGTATCTGAATTCTTCCGATCCGGCGGAACTGGCGACACACTGTATGGAAGACATCGATAAGGAGTTCATTCATAAAGTCAGCAAAGGGGATATCATCGTGGCGACTAAGAATTTCGGCTGTGGTTCGTCCAGAGAGCACGCGCCGATCGCCATCAAAGCCGCAGGCGTCAGCTGTGTGATCGCCGAGACTTTCGCCAGGATCTTCTATCGTAATGCAATCAATATCGGGCTTCCGATCATCGAATGCCCGGAAGCGGCGCAGGCAATCGATGCGGGCGATATCGTGGAGGTGAATTTCGATACCGGTGTGATCACGGATGTGACGAAAGGAACGAACTATCAGGGGCAGGCCTTCCCGGAATTTATGCAGAAGATCATTGCGGCGGAAGGGCTTGTGAATTACATCAATCAGAAGTAGCGTTACGCTGAAGACGCATTTCAAGATAGCTAAAGACTGCTTACGGGCCGTAATGTACACAGGTCTGGGTAGTATCCACCTGTGCATTGCGGCCTAACAGGTTCTTACGCATTGATCTGCCGGATCACACGGCAGGGATTACCGACGGCCAGGGAATTAGCCGGAATATCTTTCGTGACAACACTCCCGGCGCCGATCACACAGCCGTCCCCGATGGTCACGCCGGGCAGTACGATCACGCCGCCGCCAAGCCAGCAGCCGCTGCCGATCCGGATCGGCAGCGCATAAGTACGACAGAAATACTGCCCGCTCTTAGGATCCCAGTCGAGCGTCAGCCGATCCGTCAACTCAACCGGATGCGTTGCCGTATAGAGCTGCACATTGGAGGCGATCAGCACATTATCGCCGATCGTGATCCGGTTACAGTCTACAAAGGTACAGTTCATATTGACGGACACATTATTACCGATGATGATATTCTGTCCGTAGTCGCAGAGAAACGGCAGTCCCACGGATACATTGGTCCCGATCTGTCCGAACAGCCGCTTTAGGATATCGGTCTTTTCCTTCTTTTGCTCATAGGCAAGCGCATGATATTCTTTTAACAGCTCTCTCGCACGGGTCTTATATTCCAGAAAGATTTCGTTGTGGCAGTCATAGTATTCTCCTGTCATACATTTTTCCAGTTCATTCTTCGGTTCGTTCATTCTGTCAAGTCTCCTTATTTCATTGTTTTGAACGGAATATAGTGGTTTATCCGTATAGCGCTTCATTGTTTATATCTTCTGTTAAAACTATACCATATGGCCGGAAAGACCACAATACGGCAGCACTCCTTTTGTGAGGCACGGTTGCATCAATGGGAATGATGTTGATTTGCGCTGCAACAGACAGTTGTTTTACAACACAGGGTTTCTGGGATATCATGCAAGTATACTCTTTGTTCACTGAGAGTAACAGAACAACAGGAATCACAAGCAAGGAGGAAATGAATATGCGGCAAATAGGAGAAAACATTAGCAGGTTCAGGAGAGAACAGAATATGACGCAGGATGAATTTGCATTGCGGCTTGGCGTGACGCCCCAGGCCGTGAGCAAATGGGAGCGGGGGTACAGCCTCCCGGATGTCACCCTGGTCGCGGAGATCTGCAGACTGTTGAAGATTCATGCGGACAGTCTGCTTGGCATGGAAGAGGTTCCCTTTTGTGAAAATAAGAGTACCGCGGCGGAGCGGGAGATCAGGCAGAATCTGATCGCCGAGCCGCTTCGCATCGAAGTGGGCACCGGTCTGATCTCCTGTATTACGGAAGGCCTAAAAACCGATTACGTGAACCAGTCCCGGAAGAAGCTTGCCTGGGAGACAGGAATGCTCCTGCCGGTCTTAAGGATCCGGGACTCCCTGCAGCTGTCGGAGACGGAAGTCTGCATTACGGCCTACGATCAGATCGTATCGCAAAGAGAATATGCCTCTGTGGATGAGCACACCTTCAATGCGATCATTGACGAGACTGTCAGACTGTGTAGGGAACATTATGACAGGATATTAAACAAACAGCTTGTCAAAAGCCTGTTGGATAACCTGCAGGAGCAATATCCCGGTACCTTGGACGGTCTGGTGCCAGAACGGGCAGGATATTATGAAGTCATGGAATTTCTGAGAAAAAGGCTTGCAGAAGGGGGTAATATCCGCGATCTGATCCATATCATGGAAGAATTTGAAGTGAATATTCGGTAATGATTTGGAGCCGGGCATCCTCATTTTTACCAGAATGTTACAGTAGTAGTTGCTTTCGGCAGCGGAACAGGATATACTGAGACAAAGAGTCAGGCGAGAGCGTCGAGCGCGGCAGTTTCCTGTTCACCAAAACCGCTGCAGAAAGAAAGAGACCATGATCAACAGAGTAAGCGACAACGATTACTATGATTATAAAAAATTAAATATGCCGACGGCCGCAGATACGAACAGCGGCGGCGAGAAGTTCAGTCTGGATTATCAGAAGGCTGATGACAAAAAAGAGGAAGAAGAAAACAAGGAGAAGATTTCCGGAGAAGGACTTCATCAGAATTCTGCCGGGAACCGGTCCCGTACGGTGATGCAGAACGGCGTTAAGCTGGAGTTGTCGGGAACCGGGCCGGAGAAGGAAGCTGCCGGACAGAAGGATAGCTTCTCGGAGCTCTTTCACACCGTACGCTCATGGATCACTACATTTATCCGGTCCTGCAAGGAGCTTCTTAACAGGATCTGGAACGATCCGGTGCCGGAAGAGGATGTATTGTCTGCAGAAGAAGCGCCGGTTGAAGAGACTGACCGGTTATCGGAAGAATATCTGGAAATAAATCAGCCGGTATCGCCGGAGACGACGGCACGGCAGGCTGTGGAAGCACCGGAGGAAATACTGTCAGGCAGAGGGAATGCAGATAAGGAAATTCAGCAATATCTGCGTTCCGGCAATCTGGAGCAGGTGATCAGTCTGCTGACGGATAACGGTCATAAGACTATGGCTAAGAATTCCTCCCTGCTGACCTACTACGACCGGACCGGCCGACTCACCTCCTTAAGCGCGTCGGATCAGGAACGGATCCTGCACGGCGACCGGAATGTGAGGAAGCTGTAAGCAACAGGTATTGTTTGTAACAGGAATAGACGGAAGAGAAAGCATGACTGTACGGTCATGCTTTCTCTACGCGTAACAGTTCAGCCTTCGGCCCGTATAGTGGTTGCTTTTGGCGGTAGAAAAGGATATACTGAAATAAAAACAGTGAATACAGGGAATTTATCGGCAGGATATGTATGAATTACCGACAGACAGCGTGCGGGAGATGATCGCAAATTCCGTGGCACACAGGTCATATCTGGAACCGGGAAATATTCAGGTAGCACTGTATGATGATCGTCTGGAAGTAACGTCTCCTGGTATGCTCCTAAACGGAGTATCCGTTAAAAAAATGATGGAGGGATATTCTAAACCCCGTAACCGGGCAATCGCCTATGCATTTGCCTATATGAAGATTATTGAAAAGTGGGGAAGCGGTATTCCGAGAATCCTGCGAGAATGCAGGGAGTATGGCCTTCAGAAGCCGGATTTTATTGATTTTGACGGTGATTTTCGGGTGAATCTGTATCGGCACATGGCAGATGAAGTCAGGGAAAACGTGGACTATTATCAAACTACCCAAAGTCCTGCCCAAACTACCCAAAGTCCTACCCAAACTACCCAAAGTCCTACTCAAACTACCCAAAGTCCTACCCAAAGTCTCACTCAGTCAGACAATGCTGTCTTAAGTCTGATCAGGAAACATCCGGCTCTGACACAGAGAGAACTTGCAATGGAACTGGGATGGACAGTGGACAGGGTGAAATATTATCTGAACAAGCTTAAGAAACAACAGGTCATCAGGAGAGTAGGAAGCAGACATAACGGGTATTGGGAAGTAATGATCCTGTGACCCACATAAATTAACTAAAGCAAAACAGGAACAGAACGAAACAAAACACTTGTTCGAACTCGGTTTTTCTGTTATACTGATGAAAAGCTGCCGGATCCATTGGCAGTCTGCCCGCTAACTCGTAACAGTAAGGAACAACAGATGTGAACACACCAGACAGGGAAGCCTTCGAGCAGGCAAAGCTCAAAGTACTTTTAAAACAGAACGATCCCCACGGTTTCGGTACACTGCAGGAGAAGACGGTCCACGCAGTGATGAAGCTGTACTACGAACCGGACGAGGACTATCATGAGGTGCCGATCGAGGGTTATATCGCAGATATCTATACCGGGAAGCGTATCATAGAGATCCAGAACGGCAATTTTAACAGGCTGCGGCCGAAGCTGGCGGCATTCCTGCCACTGTATCCCGTGACGGTGGTCTATCCGATCCCGCATTCTAAATGGGTGATCTGGATGGATGAAGAGACGGGCGAACTGTCGAAGAAGCACAAGTCGCCGGTTACCGGTAATGTCTATCACGCATTTGTGGAACTTTACAGGATCAAGCAGTTTCTGGGACATCCGAATCTTTCTTTTGCTTTTCCGCTGCTGGATATCGACGAATATCGACTGTTAAACGGCTGGAGCAAGAACAGGAAGCGGGGATCGAGCCGCTACGACAGGATGCCGCTCGCGCTTTTCGACGAGATACGGATCGATCGGGTGGAGGATTTCCTGCAGCTCGTGCCTTATGAACTGGAGGAGCCTTTTACGGTAAAGGAGTTTGCGAAGGCTGCCGGGATCCACCGTGACCTTTCGGCGCGCACGCTGCCTCTGCTTACCTATATGCAGCTGCTCTCGCGGGCCGGGAAGCGGGGCCGGGAATATCTGTATGAAGTGAACGAAGTAAATTAAGTAATCGTAAAACGGGGTTTTCTTATGGGAATGATCATAGCAATACACGGGATCGGCGTGTTCCTCTGTTTCGTCATGATCCTGTTTGTGGGGATGGCAAAGCCCTCCGTACAGCAGAAGATTCTGCTGGTGGGGACGATGTGCACTTTTCTGGACATGACGGGATATTTTCTGGAACTGCAGAGTGTCAGTGAGGAAGCGGCGCGCCTTTCGATCAAGATTGAATATATCGGCACCACGATGGGGCTGCTCAGCTTCCTGTATTTTTCATGTCTGTACAGCACCCATCTGAAGGACTGGCATGTCAGGCTGATCAAGCGGTTTTACGCGATCGATCATCTGTTTATCCTGATCGTTGTCTTTACGATCGATTATCATACGATCTTTTACAAAAAGGTGGAGCGGGTCGTGCAGAACGGGCATTATCTGTGGTCCATCGTGCCTGGACCGGTCTATTACTGGTGGGTCGTAACGACGATGGTCCTTGGATTTCTCATCACGCTCATTGTGCTGCAGTCGGCGCTGGAACACCGGGGAGAGAAGCGTCCGGAATTATTTCTGCTCTGCCTGGCTTCCTTAAATCCGATCTGTCTGTGGCTCTGCAGAGCGTCAGGCGCGTTCGGCTATTATGATCCATATCCCATGTCCATGGTGATGACGGAATGTTTTCTTGTTTTTGTCATGTACAAATACCGTCTGTTTGATACGGTCAAGACAGCCAAGGACCGGGTGATCGACAATATCCGGGAAGGCATCCTTGTCACCGACAGGCACGGGGAGGTCATCTATCTAAACCGGGAGATATCGAGGATCTTCCCGGAGATCGACTGGAAAGACAGACAGGATATTGAGAAGGCGGTGTTCGGTTTTTTAAAGGAGAACAGAGAAGGTTTTACGATAAGGAATAAATATTATCAGTGGGAATCGAGTGAAATCCATGACGATAATCACCGCCGGGCAGGGACGATCTACCGGATCAGCGATATGACGGAAGGCCATCTGTACACACAGCAGCTGATCAGCCTGAAGGAGGAAGCGGAGCGCGCCAATACGGCCAAGAGCGTTTTCCTTGCGCATATGTCCCATGAGATACGGACGCCGATCAACGCGGTGCTGGGCATGAATGAGATGATCCTGCGGGAGAGCTGTTCCGACTCGATCAAGGATTATGCCCTGAATATTCAGAATGCGGGTAAGATACTGCTCTCCATTATCAATGACATTCTGGATCTTTCCAAGATAGAATCCGGGCAGATGGAGATCGTGGAGAAAGATTATCATCTCGGCAAGATGCTGATCGACATTGAGAATATGGTGACCATGCGGGCGGAGGAGAGCAGTCTGGCTCTGCATATCCAGGCAGATCCGATGCTGCCGGAGGTACTGCACGGGGACGAGCAGCGGATCAAGCAGTGTATCATTAATTTCCTCACCAATTCGCTCAAATATACAAGAGAGGGGCAGGTCACGCTGAAGGTAGACTTTACGGACAAGGATAAAAATAATATCGACCTGCAGATCACCGTATCGGATACCGGCATCGGCATCGAAGCGGATAAGCTTTCGGTACTGTTCGAGCCTTTTGTCAGGCTGGACAGGTCGAAAAACGAGAATATCGAGGGCACGGGTCTGGGGCTGAGCATCACGAAGAATCTGATCGACAGGATGAAGGGCAGCTTAAGCGTCGAGAGCGTATACGGAGAGGGCAGTACCTTCACCTTTACCGTTCCGCAGAGAGTGGCCGGACCGGAACTGCTTGGCGATTATAAGGAACGGCTGCGCCGGGTCGCGGAGCGGGAACAGTCACGGGAGAAATTCATCGCGCCGGAAGCCAGCATACTGGCCGTGGACGATAACCGCGTCAATATCACGGTGGCCAAGGGCCTGTTGAAACGGTTAAAGGTACAGTTCGATTCTGCGACAAGCGGACAGGAATGTCTTGAAAAATTTGACAAAAACGATTATGATATCATTTTACTGGATCATATGATGCCGGTGATGGACGGGGTGGAGACATTGCACCGAATGCAGGAGACGGAACGTTTCCGGCAGAAGGCGCCGATCGTGATCGCCCTTACGGCTAATGCGGTCACAGGCGCAAGGGAGAAATATCTGGAAGAGGGCTTTACGGATTATCTGTCGAAACCCATCGATCACCGGATGCTTGAGGAGATGATCCGGGAATATCTGCCGGAGGAGATGATCCGGTACAGCGGATGAGGAATCACCCATGTGCCTGACGCATCAGGCGCATTCACCGTGGCATGAAACGAGAATAAGAGGTAATAACATGGCTAAGACAAATACAGCAAATACATATGACGCTTCCAGCATCACCGTACTGGAAGGGCTGGAGGCGGTGCGTGTCCGGCCGGGCATGTATATCGGCAGCGTTTCCACCAAGGGATTAAACCACCTGATCTATGAGATCATGGACAATGCGGTGGACGAACATCTGGCAGGATACTGTTCCACCATATGCGTGACACTGGAGGCGGACGGTTCGGCTACGGTCTCTGACAACGGCCGGGGCATTCCGGTGGGGATGCACGAGAAAGGGATCAGCGCGGAACGGCTTGTCTTTACAACGCTCCATGCGGGCGGTAAATTTGACAATGACGCCTATAAGACAAGCGGCGGCCTGCACGGCGTGGGCTCTTCCGTAGTGAATGCCCTGTCCGCGCATATGCATGTGACGGTGAAGACCGGCGGATATATCTATGAAGACCGCTATGAGCGCGGGATTCCCACATTGGAACTGCAGGACGGGCTTTTGCCGGTGGTGGGAAAGACGAAGGAATCCGGCACCACCATCAATTTTCTGCCGGACGACACCATCTTCGACCGGACCCGGTTTAAGGAAGATGAGGTCAAGAGTCGTCTGCATGAGACGGCGTATCTGAATCCGGCGCTGACGATCATCTATGAAGATAAGCGTAAGGTGGAGACCGAACATATCGAGTATCATGAGCCGGAAGGGATCATCGGCTTTATCAAGGATATGAACAAATCCAAGGAGGCCGTTCACGACGTGATCTACTACAAGGGCGAATCGGAGGGGATCACGGTGGAGGTCGCCCTGCAGTATGTGAACGAGTTTCATGAGAATGTGCTTGGTTTCTGCAACAATATCTACAATGCGGAGGGCGGTACCCATCTGACCGGTTTCAAGACCATGTTCACCAATGTGATCAACACTTACGCCAGAGGGCTCAATATCTTAAAGGAAAAGGACGTCAACTTTACCGGCGCGGATGTGCGCAACGGCATGACCGCCGTGGTGTCCATCAAGCATCCGGATCCCCGTTTCGAGGGACAGACAAAGACCAAGCTGGATAACCAGGACGCGGCGAAGATCGTGAGTAAGGTGACGGGGGAAGAGATCGTCCGCTTCTTTGACCGCAATCTGGAGACCTTGAAGAACATCATCGGCTGTGCGGAGAAGGCGGCGAAGATCCGCAAGACGGAGGAGAAGGCGAAGACGAATCTTCTGACGAAGCAGAAATTCTCTTTTGACTCCAACGGCAAGCTGGCCAACTGTGAGTCCCGGGACGCCTCCAAGTGCGAGATCTTTATCGTGGAGGGAGATTCTGCGGGCGGCAGCGCCAAGACGGCGCGCAACCGCATGTTCCAGGCCATCCTTCCCATCCGCGGTAAGATCCTCAATGTGGAGAAGGCCAGTATCGATAAGATCCTCGCCAACGCGGAGATCAAGACCATGATCAACGCTTTCGGCTGCGGCTTTTCGGAAGGCTACGGCAACGACTTCGATATCAGCAGGCTGCGCTATGACAAGATCATCATCATGGCCGATGCGGACGTGGACGGCGAACATATCTCCACGCTGCTTCTGACCTTATTTTACCGGTTTATGCCGGAGCTGATCTATGAGGGGCACGTATATATCGCCATGCCGCCTCTCTATAAAGTCATGCCCTCCAAGGGGAAGGAAGAATATCTCTATGATGATAAGGCGCTTGAAAAATACCGGAAGCGGCACAAAGGGCCTTTTACCCTGCAGCGGTATAAAGGTCTGGGCGAGATGGACGCCGAACAGCTCTGGGAAACTACGCTGGATCCCGACACGAGGCTGCTTAAGCAGGTGGAGATCGAGGACGCCCGCATGGCCACGGAAGTGACGGAGATGCTGATGGGAACGGAGGTACTGCCCCGTAAGGAGTTCATCTACCGGCACGCCCAGGATGCGGAATTAGATATCTGATATTTATGATTTGACAGTTTGTATTTGATATTTGTTAGTAAGAAGCAGACTTCCAGGATGCATTCAGGGATGTTGCGGACACAGCAGGCAACATCCGTGAGGAGGAAAATATGAGTGCGAATGACAGAAATGACAGAATCATCAAGACGGAATATTCCGAGGTCATGCAGAAGTCCTTTATCGACTATGCCATGAGCGTGATCATCGCCAGGGCGCTGCCGGATGTGCGGGACGGCCTAAAGCCCGTGCAGAGAAGGACGCTGTATGATATGTATGAGCTGGGAATCCGCTATGACAAGCCCTACCGTAAGTCGGCGCGTATCGTGGGCGATACCATGGGTAAATACCATCCCCACGGCGACAGTTCGA
>CANOCU010000006.1 GCA_947564645.1 uncultured Lachnospiraceae bacterium | reverse complement strand
ACCGCTCTTTTGTTGTATGATGATTTCGGAAAACGATTTCCGGAAAACCTTTTCCGCTGATTTTGCAGGAATTTAAGCAAGTCATGGATACGG
This sequence comes from uncultured Lachnospiraceae bacterium, assembly GCA_947564645.1. GTDB lineage: Bacteria > Bacillota > Clostridia > Lachnospirales > Lachnospiraceae > UBA3282. Next base: position 101,915 of record CANOCU010000006.1, on the reverse strand, counting down.
TATATGCATTAGGGCACGATCTCCGGAGAATATACACCGTTTTCAGAATGGATGAAGCATGGTATCGATCAAGGATGTGGCGAAACATGCGGGCGTAGCGATCTCCACGGTATCCAAGGTGCTGAACAACTACCCGAATGTCAGCGAAGAGACGAAGCGTAAAGTGAATCAGGCGGTACAAGAGTTGAACTTCGTGCCAAATTCGGTGGCGGCGGCATTATCGTCGAAGCAGTCCGGAAGAGTAGCGATTCTTCTGAACTTAAGCAATGCTTCGCAGGCGGTGGATGAGATCAACATGCAGTACATGGCGGGGACCATCGGGCGGGCAGTGGAATTGAATCTGGATGTTATCACCATTTTTTATTCCATGATACAGAATAAGAACCTCGAAGAGGTGATACGCTATTTACAGGTACAGAGCATCACGGGTCTGATCATCTTCGGGATGTCAAAGGAAGATAAGGTGCTGCATAAACTGATAGCGGCGCAGGTTTTTAAGATCGTGCTGGTGGATGCTCCGATTGTGAATGAGGCGACTTCTTCTGTCTGGATTGATCAGGAGCAGGCGCAGTATGATGTGGCGAAGAAGACGGTGCTGGAGAATAAGAGGAAGAGTATCCTCTATTTGGCCGGGAAGAAGAACGGCTATGTGACGGAGGAGCGGCTTAAGGGTATCAGGCGTCTGGCAGAGGAACTGGAGCTGCCGCTGCTTGTGCGTAACGGCGCGTTTTCCGAATTGCAGGCGAGAAACCATACTTTTAAATATGCGAGGAAAAAGGACGTGGTGGTCTGCGCGTCCGATCTGATGGCGATCGGGGCGATGAAGGCGCTGATCGAGATGGATATCTTCCGGCCGGTCTGCGGGTTTGACGGTATTATGCTGATGGGCTACGCCGGGAAGCAGATGAACACCGTGCGGCAGGATTTCAAGAGGATCGCTTCGGAGGCAGTGACGGAGTTAAAGCGGCTGATCGACGGCGGCACAGGGAGGCAGATCGTACTGGATTACGAATTGGTTCGCATGAAATATCTGGATATTATATGCTGAGGATGCCTGCGGCGAAGCACTGAAAACAGAGTTACACCATAATTTAACATAAAGAATACAAATACAATAACAACAGTAACAAAATCAACAACACAAGCAAACAGGAGGTAGGATCATGGCACAGGGAGGCAACCTGACAAGAGACGTCTTAGTCTTGAATCTGGAGAAGGAACTGGAGGCACAGACGAAGGAGAGCTGCGGCAAGAGCGTGGCGGAGTGCAGTAACACGGAGCTTTATTACAGCCTTTTGCAGCTGTCCAAGAAACTGATGGAGGTATCGGCGCGCATCGAAGGCCCGAAGAAAGTGTATTATATTTCTGCGGAATTTCTGATCGGTAAGTTATTGTCCAACAACCTGATCAATCTGGGAATCTACGATAAGCTGAATGAGATCCTGGCAAAGAACGGCAAGGTCTTAAGTGAGATCGAGGAGGTTGAGCCGGAACCGTCGCTTGGTAACGGCGGTCTGGGGCGTCTGGCGGCATGTTTCCTGGATTCCATTGCCACATTGGGACTTCCCGGAGAGGGAATCGGATTAAACTATCATTTCGGCCTTTTCAAGCAGGTATTTAAGGACAGACTGCAGACGGCCGAACCGAATGACTGGATCGAAGAGCAGTCCTGGCTGACGAAGACGGATACGTCCTTCGAAGTGTGCTTTGGTGACAAGAAGGTGACTTCCAGACTGTACGATATCGACGTGGTTGGATATGACAATGGTGTCAATAAGCTGCGGCTTTTCGATCTTGAGAGCGTGGATGAGAGCATTGTGAAAGAAGGCATCGATTTCGATAAGGAGGATATCGAGAAGAATCTGACATTGTTCTTATATCCCGATGATTCCGATGAAGCGGGCAATCTGCTCCGTATCTATCAGCAGTATTTTATGGTGAGCAATGCGGCGCAGCTTATTTTAAAAGAGATGAAAGAGAAGCAGTACGACCTGCGCAGACTGTATGACCATGCGGTGATCCAGATCAACGATACCCACCCGACGATGGTGATCCCGGAACTGATCAGGATTCTCGTAAATGACAAGGCGCTGACGATGGATGAGGCGATCGACGTGGTGAGTAAGACATGTGCCTACACGAATCACACGATCCTGGCGGAGGCGCTGGAGAAGTGGCCGCTTAAGTATCTGGAGAAGGTGGTGCCGCAGTTAGTGCCGATCATCAAAGAACTGGATAAGAGAGTGGCGAAGAAATATAAGGACCCGAAGGTACAGATCATCGATAAAGACGACAGGGTGCATATGGCGCATATCGATATCCACTACGGTTTCTCGGTAAACGGTGTGGCGGCGATCCACACGGAGATCCTGAAGGATACCGAGCTCAATGCTTTTTACAAGATCTATCCCGATAAGTTCAACAATAAGACCAACGGCATTACATTCAGAAGATGGCTGCTGTCCTGTAACCATGAGCTGGCGACGTTTTTATCCGAGACCATCGGAGACGGCTATAAGAAGGATGCGGATAAGTTAGAACAGCTGCTTGCTTATAAAGACGACGAGGCAGTCTTAAACCGGATCGCCGAGATCAAGATGAACCGCAAGAAGGATTTGGCGGCTTATGTGAAGGAAGTGGAGGGCATTACGCTGAATCCGGATTCCATCTTCGATCTGCAGAGTAAGCGGATGCACGAGTATAAGCGTCAGCAGATGAACGCACTCTACATCATCCACAAGTATCTGGAGATCAAGGCCGGTAAGAAGCCGGCAAGGCCGATGACGTTTATCTTCGGCGCCAAAGCGGCTCCGGCCTATATTATCGCCCAGGATATCATTCACCTGCTGCTTGTGCTGCAGGAGATCGTCAATAACGACCCGGATGTGAGTCCGTATATGACCGTGCTGATGGTGGAGAACTACAACGTGGCCTATGCGGAGAAGATGATCCCGGCATGTGATATTTCCGAGCAGATCTCCCTTGCTTCCAAGGAGGCGTCCGGCACCGGCAATATGAAGTATATGCTAAACGGTGCGGTAACGCTGGGCACGTCGGACGGCGCGAATGTGGAGATCCATGAGCTGGTGGGCGACGAGAATATCTATATCTTCGGTGAGAAGTCCGAGACGGTCATCAGGCACTACGAGAAGGCGGATTACGTCTCCATGGATTACTACAGGAAGAGTCCCGTGATCAAAGAAGCGGTCGATTTCATCGTCGGCAAGCAGGCGCTTAAGGCGGGCCACAAGAAGAATCTGGAGAGACTGTACAAGGAACTGTTGAATAAGGACTGGTTCATGACGCTGCTTGATCTGGAAGATTATATCAAGGTGAAGGATCAGATGATGGCAGACTATGAGGATCAGGCGAAGTGGCGCCGGATGATGCTTGTCAACATTGCGAAGGCAGGATTCTTCTCTTCCGACAGAACGATCATGGAGTATAACAGGGATATCTGGAAACTGAGATAAGTTGTATAGCGGCGTCGGATACGAAGCGGACGCTTTCGGGAACGGGCAGAACATTCTTGCAGGATGTTCTGCCTGTTTACATTTTGTTGCTTTTTTTACAGAGGGGATATGGTATGATACAGGCAGGTTGATTTCTAATGAACAGGGGGGAGTTATCATGAGGATTCTGGTTATAGAGGATGATGTTGTGATATCGGAACTGATCTGTATGAATCTGGAAGCGGCGGGATATGAGCCGCTTCCTGTTTTTGACGGCATAGGCGCACAACAGGGGATAAGGGACGGGATGTTTGACGATGCGGCATTGGCGCTGGTGGATGTAATGCTGCCGGGGAAGGATGGATTTGCGTTGATGGAGGATCTGCAGGCGGCGCAGATTCCGGTCATCTACCTGACGGCCAAAGACGATGTCCTCTCGAAGGTGCATGGCTTAAAGAGCGGAGCGGAGGACTATATCGTCAAGCCTTTCGAGATATTGGAACTGCTGGTGCGTATGGAAAAGGTGCTGAAGCGGACCGGGCGCGGCAGAGAGCGGATCCGGGTGCGGGATGTGGTGATTGACCTTAAGGAGCACAGTGTGACGAAGGCGGGAGAGCGGGTAAGCCTAAAGCCGATGGAGTATGAGCTTCTGGTGACGCTGGCGGAGCATAAGAATGTGGCTCTTAGCAGAGAAGAACTGTTAAGCAGGCTCTGGGGGACGGATTATGTGGGGGAGACACGGACGGTGGACGTGCATATCGGGCAGCTGCGGAAGAAGCTGGATTTCCATGACGTGATCCGCACGGTCTCCAAGACGGGCTATCGATTGGAGGATTTGGGATAAGATGAAGCTGCGGATGAAGGTATCTTTGATCACGGCGGTGACGCTGCTTGCGGGCAGTCTCGTGTCGGGAGCGGCGGTCATCTACCGTTCTTCCCTCTATACCAGGGAAAAAACGATGGAGAGCGGCAGGCAGCAGACGGAAGCCGCGGCCTATGCGGTGGGAAAGGAACTGGAGTATGAGCTGATGGCGTATTTCACGGATTCCACGCTGGCTTCCTATTATGACTATGTGCTGCAGAAATATGGCGATTCCCGCTACATTCTGATAGAGGGAGAGGAGGTAGTCTGCAACCGGACGGGTTATGAAGTGAAGGATCCTGCGGATATGAGGTGGGCAAGCCGCAGCGTCATACAAAGGAGCGGGGACAGATACCTTCTGCTTGTGGGCAGAAAGGTGCCGGTTTCGGGCAGCAGGGAGTACAAGCTGTTATGGATCCAGGATATCACGTCGGTGTATGAGGATGTCTACAGACAGAGCCTGTTCTGCTTCGGGATCTGCGCCGGGGTGTCGTTTCTGGCGGCACTGCTTGTCTATGCGGCAGTGGGGCGGGTCCTGTCGCCGATGCGGGAACTGCAGCGCGCGGCGCAGGATATCAGCGGCGGCGATCTGGCGCGGCGGGCCGGTGTGCGGTCACGGGATGAGATCGGGATGCTGGCGCGCTCTTTTAATGAGATGGCGGAGCGGATCGAAGGGCAGGTGGCGGCGCTGTCGCAGGAGTCGGAACGGCGAAGACAGATGCTGGGCAGTCTGGCCCATGAGATGAAAACACCCATGACATCCATTATGGGCTATGCGGATTCCCTGCTCCATGTCAACCTGAGGGAGGAACAGAGGGTGCGGGCGCTTAGCCATATCCATGAGGAATGCGGCAGGCTGGGGCGGCTTGGCAGTAAGCTGATGAGCCTGCTCGGGATGTATGACAATGACAGCATTCAGATGGAAGAGGTTGCGCTGCAGGAGGTGTTTGACCGTGTGGCCAGGGCGGAAGAAGCGCATCTGCGGGAAAAAGGGGTGACGCTGCGGCAATCCTGTGAGATGGGGGTAAGAAGGATGGACAGGGATCTGTTCGAGAGCCTGCTGATCAATCTGATCGACAATGGGATCAAGGCCAGCCGGGAGGGCGGCGTGATCGAACTGTCGGCGTCGGGGGAGCAGATCACGATACAGGATCATGGATGCGGTATTCCGGAGCAGGAGATCGCCAGGGTGACGGAGGCTTTCTATATGGTGGACAAGGCCAGGAGCCGCAGGGAAGGCGGAAGTGGTCTGGGGCTGGCACTCTGTGAGCGGATCGCGCAGCTGCATGAGGCAAAGCTTAGGATTGAGAGTGTAGTCGGGGAGGGGACGACGGTCACAATCGTGTTTTACAAAACGTTTACGAGTTGATGAAGACCTTTTACATGGCTTACGGGTATGATGATGGGGACATGAGGGATTATGGAGAGCGGACGGTGATTCGTCAGCACGAACCGCCTGTGTACTGTAAGCATGTCATAAATGATAAAGACACGAAATGGAAAGGAGCAGAACAATGTGCGGAAACGGTAAGAAAAGGGCGGTTGTACTGACGGCAGTTCTGGGGATCTGCGGCTGTGTGCTGGCGGGATGCAGTGATGGGATGGAGACGGCGGAAGAACTGGTGGTTCCCGCAGGGCAGGCAGAGGAGAAGGGAGCAGCGCCGGAAGCGGCGGGTGATGCGGTTTTGACGGGAAGTGTGGCCGGGATGGTGCAGGCGCCAGAGCGGTATCAGTGGGAAGGGGGTTCCGATACGGTCAGTGTGACGGCGGATGCCTTGGTGGAAGTGCCGGATGTAGCAGGGATCAGGACGAAGAAGGTGACGGGGCGCGCTTTTACGCAGGAAGACTATGACCGGGTGAGCCAGGCGCTGCTTGGCGGCGGTAAGCTGTGGGACAGGGATTATGAGGCCATGGAGGAGAGTCATGGGTTTACGATATCGGAAGTGGAAGAGAAGATCAGACAGCTGGAAGCGATAAAGGAGAACGGCGTCAAAGGACATCAGATCTACGGAGGTAAGAAGGAGACATTGGACGAACAGCTTGCCGTGTATCGCGATATGCTGCAAAAGGCGCCTGCGGAACCGGTGATCGTGGAGATTCCGGCGGTAGTTGATTATGACGCATCTCTGCCGGAAGGGGCGGAGGAGAACTGGCTGCAGGGAATCGCTACGGTGAATGGGGCAGATTATTGGGTTAACCTTGACAACAGTCTGTTGACGGGTGAGATCAGGCACGCTGTTTTTTCGGTGGAAAATGTGGCGTTCAATGGTTCCTGGATCTGGTTGATGACGGACTTTACGAAGCAGGGCGAATATCCTGAACAGCTAGCAGTCGAGGAGGACCTGGCGGCGAAGTTTGAGGGAATGCAGATGCGCCCGGAAACGGCAGTAAAAGAGACGGCAGAGCAGCTTACGCAGATGGGAATGGAAGAATATGCGCCTTATGGAGGGGAGTACGGGTATATGAATGCGGCGGTGGAACAAGGGGATGATGTGGTTAATCTGCTCAGAGGGGTGGGCTATATCGTTCACTGCAGCAGGGTGGAAGACGGTGTTCCGGTGCTCTATACGCATGAGACGGGCATTCGGCCGGAAGACGCCCTGATCTGGTGGCCGGCGGAGGAGATGACTTTCGTATATACGGATGACGGGCTGTCTGCTTTTGAATGGGTGAACCCATGGGTCGTGGAAAATTTGTCGGCGGAACCGGTGTTTCTGATGCCTTTTGCGGAGATCGCGGATATCTTTCAGGAGATGGTCGTGAAGAAGAGCCTGGATGAGTTTGGCGAGGAAGGTGATAAGACGCAGATCCAGGTGTCTGATGTGCGGCTTGGATATAAGCTGCTGCAGGATACCGGGACGGAGCAGATGACGGGGAGCCTGGTTCCGGTGTGGAACTTTACGGGCAGGAAGATCAGCAGGAATGCGGCAGGCGAGATAAAATATGTGATCGAGAATGCGTATGAGAGCCTGCTGACCGTTAATGCCATGGACGGGACGATCGTGGAGTAGGAGATTGATCAGGTGCCCTGCCGTGGGACAGGACGCCTGATCTTTATCACACCAGCCTGGTTTCTTTATTTTAGTTTTTCAACAGTACAAAAGCCTCATAGGCCTGCAGCGTCATCTCCGGTTTATCATACGCATTTTCCATGTTGGCGATGAGGCAGGATGCGCCGGCAAATTCTTCCGGAATGGTAAAGGAAGTCTCGTGGTCACAGAAACTGCATACGACCAGAAGCTTTTCCTCTTCCAGCGTTCTCGTGTAGACGAAAAGTTCCTCGCTGTCCGCAAGGAGAAGCTCATACTTGCCATATACCATGATGGGATTTGCTTTGCGCAGGGCGATCAGCTTCTTATAGTAATGGAAGACGGAATCCTGATCTGCCGTCTCGGCTTTGGCGTTGATCTTCTTATAATTCGGGTTGACCGCGATCCAGGGTGTTCCGGTGGTAAATCCGGCCTGCGGTGAATCGTCCCATTGTACTGGCGTCCTGGCATTGTCTCTGCTCTTGTAGATAATGCAGGGCCAGAAGACTTCGTGGGAGAGGGAACCCTCGGCACACCATTCCCGATAGGCATTGATACTTTCGATATCCCGGAAATCATCAGGAGACTGGAAGGGATAGTTGGTCATACCCAGTTCTTCGCCCTGATAGATATAAGGGGTGCCCTGCTGCATGTGCAGGCAGGTAGCCAGCATTTTCGCGGAAGCCTCCCTGAACTGCGGACGGTCATCGCCGAAGCGGGAGACGGCCCGGGGCTGGTCGTGATTGTCCCAGAAAAGACTGTTCCAGGCCTGGCCGTACAATTCCGTCTGCCAGCGGGACATGGTCTTCTTCAGGGTGGTAAGGGACATTTTCTCGTCGGTCCATTTGCCGTATTTACCGTCGCCTTCCACGTGTTCGAACTGGAATACCATGTTCAGCTCGTGGGTGTCCTCGCCTGCATACTGTTTTGCCAGTTCGGTCGTCACACCGGCTGTCTCGCCGACGGTCATAATGTCGTATTTGGACAGTACCTTTTCGTTCATTTCCTGCAGATAGTTGTGAACGTTGGGGCCGTGCACGCAGTAAGGCCCAAAGCTGCCATACAGGCCCTGGATCTCGCCGTCCGGCATTTCTTTTGTCTTCGAGATCATGCTGATGACATCCATACGGAAGCCGTCGATCCCCTTGTCACACCACCAGGTCATCATGTCGAATACTTCCTGCCGCACCTTGGGATTGTCCCAGTTTAAGTCGGGCTGTTTCTTAGAGAAAAGGTGCAGATAGTACATGGCAGTTTCCTCATCGTACTGCCAGGCGGAGCCGCCGAAACAGGAACCCCAGTTGTTGGGCGGTGTCTGTGCATCCTTGCCGTCGCGCCAGATATAGTAATCCCGATAGGCGTTATCTTTTGATTTCCGGCTTTCCATAAACCATTTGTGTTCGTCCGAAGTGTGGTTTACCACCAGATCCATCACGATGCGGATTCCTCTTTCATGGGCTGCCGCCAGCATTTCGTCGAAATCTTCCATCGTGCCAAATTCGTCCATGATGGCCTGGTAATCGCTGATATCATACCCATTGTCATCATTGGGCGACTGATAGACCGGAGACAGCCAGATCACGTCGATGCCCAGATATTTCAAATAATCAAGCCTGCTTGTGATCCCCTTTAGATCTCCGATGCCATCCCCGTTGCTGTCCATAAAGCTGCGGGGGTAGATTTGATAAATGACCGCTTCTTTCCACCATGTTTTCTTCATAACGTTATCCTTCCTTTCTTGTAATATTAAATTCTTCTGCGATCCACGATCCTGCCCGATAGTCGGATATCGTGAGGCGTACGCCCTGCTTTTATCCTTATCCGTTATAATTCCAGTACGAGCACCTGATAACCTTGCATTGTGATCACACCGTTTTCCACGGACATCTCAGGATAGTTGTTGAGAAGCACTGCCTTGGGCATTTCCGGCAGCACAACTTCCTGCCTGTCGCGCTGATAGTTGCCGATCACCAGCAGTGTTTTGTCCCCTTTTCGGTAGTAGGCCATCAGATTGTGACGCTCTTCCCAGACCGGCTCCAGGGTGCCGTACACGATCGTCTCGCTGTAAGCAGGATCTTTGCGCAGGGCGATCAGTTTCTTATAGAAGCTGCGCACGGAATCCGGATCTTCCATCTGGGATGCCGCATTGATGGTCGTGTAGTTGGGATTGACTTTCAGCCAGGGTGTTCCGGTGGTAAATCCGGCATATGCTTCGTCGGACCACTGCATGGGGGTTCTGGCGTTATCCCGGCTGTGTCCCGATACGGCCCGTAGGGCTTCGTCGGGCTTAAGGCCTGCGTTCAGGGCCACCTGATATTCATCCAGCGTGGAGATGTCGTCCACTTCTTCGATGGAGGTAAATGTAGTGTTCTCCATGCCCAGTTCCTGTCCCTGATAGATAAAAGGAAGACCGCGCAGCAGGAAATTCAGGGCCGCCAACATCTTCTTACTCTCATCGCAGCAGTCTCCGGCCGGGATATAGCGGCTGACACCGCGGGGTTCATCATGGTTCTCGATGATATTGGACAGAAAGCCGACCGTACCGATTCTCTTCTGGGCTTCAAAGCAGGCCCGTTTGTAGTCGTCCGGCGTGACCGGAGAGGCGTCGTACCAGCCGCCCGGGCTTTGACCGCAGATGGCTTCATTGAAGTCGAACATACTGGAGAAATAGCCGTTTTCTCCGATGAAGTCAGGGATTTCTTCCGGCTTCTCGTTGAAGACTTCCCCTACGGAAAAGGCGTCGTATTTCTTAAAAGTACGGTCCCGCATTTCGCTTAAGAATACGCCGATCCCTTTGGCTTCCTGCATCATATTGTGGAGCCCGGAGAGTCCGTCTTCTCTGTCTGGCTCATAGCTGCGGAAAGGAAAAGCCTTCTTGATGTTCATGATCGCATCGATGCGGAAACCGCCCAGCCCCTTATCCAGCCACCAGTTGATATTCTTGTAGACTTCCTCGCGAAGCTCCGGGTTCTCCCAGTTTAAATCCGGCTGCTTCTTGTGGAAAACATGCAGATACTGTTTGTTGGTCCCCGGCAGATCCTCCCAGGCGGGGCCGCCGAAATAAGAGCGCCAGTTGGTGGGGAGTTCTCCGTCTTTCTTGTCCCGCAGATAGAAGAAGTTGCCGTATTTGCCGTCGGGATCTTCGCAGGCCTTGCGGAACCATTCGTGCTCATCGGAACAGTGATTGACTACCAGATCCATCAGTATGTACATATTCCGCTTCTTCGCCTCGGCGATCAGCCGGTCCATGTCTTCCATGGTGCCGAAACGGGGATCGATATTGTAGTAATCGGAAATATCGTACCCCTGGTCTGCCAGTGGAGACTGATAGCAGGGGGAAAGCCAGATGATATCCACACCCAGATCCTGCAGGTAATCCAGTCTGCTGATAATGCCGGGAATGTCGCCGATCCCGTCGCCGTTGGAGTCCTGGAAACTCTTCGGGTAAATTTGATATGCTACTTTGTTGTGCCACCATTTTCTTGTCATGACCTTACCTCCGTGTCCTGCCTGTTACAGGAAATCTGTACAGGCGCATGGCAGATTTATCTGCCGCTCAGTATAGATTCATTTTATTGACAGTGGAGAGATAAGTCTTACAGTTATTTGATTAAAAAATACGAAATTATGACTTTTTACGCTTTCGGCATACGCGTCTGCTTCCGGTACTGCAGCGGCGTGGTACCGGTGCTCTTCCGAAACTCGCGTAAGAAGTTGCCCAGATTGTTATAACCGCATTCCAGGCAGACGTCGGTCACCGGCAGGTCGGTTTCCTCCAACAGACGCCGGGTCTGTTTGATACGGTATTCATTGACATACTCCATGGGGGTACGTCCCAGCGCTTTCTTGAAGAAGCGGCAGAAGTATTGTTCGTTCAGGTTGACCTGCCTTGCCAGATCGGAGATATAGATCTTCTCTTTGTAGTTGTCCTTGATGTAGGTCAGGGTGGTCTTGATGTCTTCCACGCGCTTGTCATAGTTCTTCTCTGTCGGAGTAAAAAGCCGATGCTCGGACAGAACGGCCAGAAGAAAGAGCAGCGAGGCCTTCGTGTACAATTGACTGGTTAGGTCATCGGTGACGGCGGTCGTATCTTGCTGGCTTGGAGCTGACAGTGTTGGCTGTAAAGGGCGCGGCGGTATTTCCTCCTGCATGGTATGCCGGAAGGTGCGCAGAATATCCATAAAGGAGTCCCGGATCGGGGAAAACGCCGGATGAGCCGGCGTCAGGCAGCGCGGGAAGAGCATCCGTCCTTTCCGGATGGGATGGATCAGCTGCATCTGAGCCGTATCATAGGAATCGAAGCTGAGGATATCCAGGGAGAAGACGACGGCATCTTCATAACTGCCGATTGATTCCGTAATGATGCTGTGCAGTTCTCCCGGGTTGATGAAGTACAGACATTCTGACCCGATGGAGAACTGTTCCATATTGATCTCCAGGCGGAACGCACCGCCGGAAAAGTAGAGGATCTCCACTTCGTCGTGCCAGTGATGCTTGACCAGGGTGCCTTTTCTCGCGGAGCAGGTCCGGTAGACCGCGCAGGGAAAGGATTTGGTGCCGTGGGAACGGATTTCTTTCAGGGTGGAGGGGTGGGGCTGCTGCATGTAGGGGTTCCTTTCTGATTTAATTGGAGTTAAATTTGCGAGGCAAAAGATGACTGGCTTATTTGAGTTTGCGAAGCAAATTTACTTTTATTATAATGCACACCAGGAATATGTACAGAGAAAAATAAGGTATTGCACGTCTTCTAAACCGGTCCTGTTGATTGTATATTTCACTATAATATGATATAGTAAACGGCATAACAAATGTATGTGGCAGCTTTTGCAGGACAGAAAGCGAGATTTGGTATAAAGGCCAGATATTGACAACGACAGACAGAGGATAGTATATGGAGAGAAATAAGAGAGAGTTCAGGAAAACGGACAGGTGGGAATATTTGCTGTTAGGAGTCTGCATAGCCTTTTATCTGTTGTTTCCGCTGTTAGACGGGCCGGTGTGGTGCGTGGATTCCGGCGGTTATGTATCCATGCATATCACCAGGGAGCCGTTGTACCCTGTGTTCCTTGCTTTGTGCAGAGGAATCTCAGGTATCAGTAAAATAGACGCTTTGCTGATCGCAGTGATTTTACAGAGTCTGTTGGCTGCGGTAGCGGCGTGGTCGGTGGGGTGGACTGTCCGCAGGGTGAAACAGGACAGCAGGATTTTACAGATCCTGGCAGTTTTGTTTCAATTCGCGGTGACGCTTCTGTGCCGGTTCGCGGCCAGACGCGGTTCTGCGTACACGGACAGTATTTTGACAGAGGGGTTAGGGCTTTCCTTATTTGTTCTCTTTTCGATCAGTCTTTTTTTGCAGGTATGGACGGGAAGGAACCGATATCTGTGTTGGACGCTTCTGTTTTCCTTCCTTCTGGTCAGTCTGCGGAAACAGATGATGGTTACGCTGATTGTTATGGGGATCGTCTTTCTGTGGCATGAACTGATTAGGAACCGGAGAAAATGGCGGTGCCTGTGCCTGATCGTCATGATCTTTGGCGTTCTTCTTGCAAGCAAGGCATTTGACAGGTGCTATCAGTATGCCGTCAGAGGAGTGTGGATGGAGCACAGCGGAAATTCGATGGGCATTTTGTGCACGCTTCTGTATTCTTCCGATGTGGAGAGGGACGCAGGACTGTTTGAGGATGAGACGACACGGCAGTTATACGGAAAGATCATGCGGCAGGCGGAGGAACAGCATCTTCTGTACCGGTATGCCGAACCGGGATGGCTGTCGGTTTCTTCGCATTATGCGGACAGTTATGATGCGATCGGATACGGTATCGTCAATCCGGTGGTGGAGAGTTATATCGCAGAGCAGTTCCGGTATTCCGAGGCGGAGGCGGCCATGAAGTACGATGAGATCTGCGGCGAGATGAGCCATGCGCTGTTCCGGCAGGCGTGGATGCCGCTTTTGCAGGTATACTTCTATAACCTCTGGAAGGGACTGGTAAATTCCGTTGCAAGGGCCGGGCACCTGTTAAGCCTGTATGCGGCGGCGGCCTATCTGGCTGTGGGGGCTGCGGTATGCTGGCTTATATGGCAGAGAAGGAAACTGAACAGGCCGGGGGAGCAGACATCCGATACGTGTCGGGCGTTGACAAAACAGATTGACGGGACGCTCTATTTTACCTTGATTGTTATGGCCGGAATTGTGGTGAATGCGTTGGTGGTCGGTCTGATCATCTTTGCGCAGCCAAGGTATATGTTGTATGGAATGGGACTTTTCTACACGGCCTGCAGTATGATCGTGTATGATCTGGCCGTATGTTGGAAGACGGGCCGCAGCGTAAATGCGCATTCCGTGAGAACATGATTCAGGTTATTGCAAATTATGTGGAAGGAATGTGATAAATGATTGACAGAGGAATGAGAAAGGTGTAGTATTGACATGAATAAACCTACTTAGTGAATAGGTAATTCAAAATGACCGGATCCGCGGCGCAGATGCGTAATGAAGAGGGCACGGGAATACAGTGTAAAGCGGGAGTAAAACATGCAGAAATGGAGGAAGCTATGGCTGATATTAAGAAAAGCGCAGTGGAACTGATTGGGAAGACCCCCCTGATGGAGGTCACACATTATGAAAAGAATCATGGCATTCAGGATGCAACGGTACTGGTAAAGCTGGAATATCTGAATCCGGCCGGATCCGTGAAGGACCGGGTCGCACTGAATATGATCGAGGAGGCGGAGGCAGCCGGGAGACTGCAGCCGGGAGCGACGATCATCGAGCCGACCTCCGGAAATACGGGGATCGGTCTGGCAGCAGTGGCGGCGGCAAAAGGGTATCACGCGCTCCTGACTCTGCCGGAGACCATGAGTGCGGAGCGGCGGAAACTGCTGCAGGCATATGGGGCCAGACTGGTATTGACGGACGGCGCGAAAGGGATGAAGGGAGCGATCGAGAAGGCGCAGGAGCTGCAGGCCTCCATACCGGGTTCCGTTATATTGGGGCAGTTTGTGAATCCTGCCAATCCTGCCGTACATAAGAAGACGACCGGACCGGAGATCTGGGAGGACACCGACGGCAAGGTAGATATCTTCGTGGCCGGTGTGGGCACGGGAGGCACGATCACCGGGATCGGAGAATATCTGAAGGAAAAGAATCCGGACATCAAAGTCGTGGCAGTCGAACCGGCGGGCAGTCCGGTATTATCCGGCGGCAGCGCCGGGAAACATGCGCTGCAGGGAATCGGGGCCGGATTCGTGCCGGAGGTGCTCAATACGGCGATTTATGACGAGATTATTCCGGTTTCCGACGAGGATGCCTATGCGGCGGGCCGCGCGATCGCGGTGGAGGAAGGACTGCTGGTGGGAATTACTTCCGGGGCGGCGCTTCATGCGGCGGCGCAGCTGGCAAAGCGGCCGGAGAATAAGGGCAGGGTGATCGTGGCCCTTCTGCCGGATTCCGGGGACCGCTATCTGTCCACACCATTGTTTGCAGGAGAGTAATCGTTACGGAGGTGCCCGGATTTATCGGCAACTATTCTTGATAAATCCGGGCATTCATGCTATCATGTACCAGTATGAAAAGACGAGTTATTTAGGAAAGGACTAAACGAAAGAAATGGCGGGAATGATAGAAGTTCGTAACCTGAGCAAAACATTCGTAACGAAGGATGCCAATGTGGAGGCATTGCAGGATATCAGTCTTTCCATCCAGAAGGGGGATATTTACGGGATCATCGGCATGTCGGGAGCGGGGAAGAGTACCCTGGTGCGCTGTCTGAATTTCCTGGAGAGACCGACAACGGGGACTGTGGAGATCGAGGGCCGGGATTTGAGCACAATGCGGGAGAAGGAACTGCGGGCCCAGAGAGCCGAGATCGCGATGATCTTCCAGCATTTTAATCTGCTGATGCAGAAGAATGTGATCGATAATATCTGCTTCCCGTTATTATATGGCGGGGTCAGCACGAAAGACGGCGGTAAGAAGGGCGCCATGAGCAGGAAGGATGCCAGGAAAAGGGCGCAGGAGCTGTTGGAGATCGTGGGGCTGACGGAGAAGGCGAAAGCATATCCGTCCCAGCTGTCCGGCGGCCAGAAGCAGCGTGTGGCGATTGCCAGGGCGCTGGCGGCAAATCCCAAGATCCTGCTGTGTGATGAGGCTACCAGTGCGCTGGATCCGCAGACGACACAGTCCATCCTGCAGCTTTTGAAGCAGATCAATAAGGATTACGGCATTACGATCGTGATTATCACCCACGAGATGTCGGTGGTCAGGGAGATTTGTTCCCATGTGGCGATCATTGGAGACGGCCGCCTGGTGGAACAGGGCAGGGTGGCGGATATCTTTTCCCATCCGAAGACGAAGGAAGCCAAAGAACTGATCGTAAAGGGAAGAGGAGAGGAGCGGCGCACGCTGGAAAGCCATCAGAAGGATATGATGAAGGGCAAGTGCTGTATCCGGATCGTTTTTTCCGTGAACTCCTCCTTCGAGCCTGTCATCGCCAATATGGTACTGCGGTTCGGACAGCCTATCAATATCCTGCGGGCAGATACCAAGAACGTGGAGGGGATCGCCAGAGGAGAGATGATCTTAAGTCTGCCGGATGATGTGCAGATGCAGAAGGAGATGAAAGCATATCTGACGGAGAGAGGACTGGCTGTAGAGGAGGTGGACGGTTATGGAATGGACTAACGAGATGACGATCATGATGGTGGACGGCGTGCGGGAAACCCTTTTTATGACATTGCTGTCAACTATTTTCGGATATCTTCTGGGACTGCCAATGGGGGTAGCCCTGGCGGTGACGGATAAGAACGGTATCAGACCAAACGCAGTGGTTTACAAGATATTGGATGTGGTCGCCAACGTGGTGAGGAGCGTTCCCTTTTTGATCCTGCTGATTCTGATTATGCCGCTGACGAAGCTGCTTGTGGGAAGAAGTTACGGAACGGCGGCGACTGTGGTGCCGCTTACGGTGGCTGCGGCGCCGTTTATCGGGCGGATGATCGAATCTTCCCTTAACGAAGTGGACCGCGGGGTGATCGAGGCGGCGCAGAGTATGGGCGCCAGTACGATGACCATTATCATCAGAGTGCTTCTGGTGGAGGCCAGGACTTCCATACTGGTGGGTGTGACGATCGCGCTTGGCACGATCCTGGGGTACTCCGCGATGGCCGGTATTGTGGGCGGCGGCGGCCTGGGCGATATCGCCATGCGCTACGGCTATTATCGCTATGAGAAGGAGATCATGTTCGTGGCAGTCATTCTGCTGGTGGTACTGGTACAGATCTTCCAGACGCTTGGCATGAAGATGTCGGTGAAGCTTGACAGAAGACAGCGATGAATGTCTGAGGGAATGACGAAGTGCGGATGTTTACCGTGAGAAATTTCGCATCTGCACAGCGTAAAGAATTGATCTACAGGTCACGCATGGCTGGCAACAAGGCGGCCATGCGTACTTATAGATAGAGCCGATATGGCAAATTTGTGCTTGCGCCCAAATTCGCGCGTTAAGCAAGAATGGAGGATTTATTTATGAAGAAAAGATTTATCGCAACTTTGGTAACGGCAGCGCTTGCGCTTGGCGTGCTGACGGCGTGCGGAGGTTCCGACACGCAGGAGGCAGCTCTTGAAGAGAGCAGTGCGGAAGAGACGCAGACAGAGGGCGCTGAGGAGACTGATGCAGCGCAGGAGACAGAGCCTGCGGCGGAGGAAGCTGCACCCGAGGCGGGTGAAGACGGCGCCTCAGAGGAGAATGCGGAAACGACAGAAGCGAAGGGAACGATCACCATCGCAGCATCCGCGACCCCTCATGCGGAGATTCTGGAGGAGGCTAAGAGCCTGCTGTCCGCCAAAGGATGGGATCTTGAGGTGACGGTGTTCAATGACTATGTACAGCCGAACATGGTAGTGGAGAGCGGCGAGTTTGATGCCAACTATTTCCAGCACATTCCTTATCTGGATTCCTTCAATGAGGAGCAGGGAACACATCTTGTGAATGCCGGCGGTATCCACTATGAGCCCTTCGGCATCTATCCCGGTACGAAGAGTGATCTTACGACACTGGAAAAGGGAGACGTTGTGGCGGTGCCCAATGATACGACGAACGAGGCGAGGGCGCTTCTGCTGCTGCAGGATAACGGTATTATCACATTGAAGGATGGCGTGGGACTGGAAGCTACCGTAAGAGACATCGTAGACAATCCGCATGAGATCGAGATCCAGGAGTTAGAGGCAGCGCAGGTGCCCAGAGTGAAGGATGAGGTTGCATTTGTGGTGCTGAACGGTAACTATGCACTGGAGGCAGGGTTTTCCGTGGCCAAGGATGCAGTTGCCTACGAGCAGGCCGATTCCGAGGCGGCTAAGACTTATGTGAATGTGATCGCTGTCAAGGAAGGCAATGAGAACAACGAAGGGATCAAGGCTCTGGTGGAGGTTCTGAAGTCCGATGAGATTGCAGAGTACATCACGAGCGAGTACGACGGCGGCGTGATTCCGTTTAAGTAAGAGAGGATTTGACCGACTGCCTTTCGGAGGGCGTTTATGCCGCCGGAAGGCAGTTTTTCTGATAAAGGACAGAGGGCAGACAAGTGTCACTTCAATTCTATTTCGGAGCTTCCGGCTCCGGCAAGAGCAAAAAGCTGCATGAGGATATCATACGGGCATCGCAGCGAAATCCGAAGACGGAGTATCTGCTGATCGTGCCTGATCAGTTTACGATGCAGACGCAGATGGATCTGGTAGTGGAACATCCCCGCAATATTATTATGAATATAGACGTATTGAGTTTCGGCAGGCTGACGCACCGTATTCTGGAAGAAGTGGGATGTGAGGACGTGCCGGTTCTCGATGATACCGGCAAAAGCCTGGTACTGCGCAAGGTGGTGCAGCAGTGTCAGGGTCAGCTTAGAGTGATGGGAGCGCATCTGCATAAGATCGGCTATATCCATGAGGTGAAGTCCGCTATTTCCGAATTTATGCAGTATGGGATCGGTCTTCAGGAGATGGAAAAACTGACGCAATTCGCTCATTCCCGTGGGACGCTGTATTATAAACTGCAGGATCTTGGTATCCTGTATCAGGCATTCCTGCGTTATATCCACGAGAAATTCATCACAACGGAGGAGATGCTGGACCGGCTAAAAAGCGCGCTTCCGAAATCGGAGATCATCAGAAACAGCGTGATTGCCTTCGACGGGTTCACCGGATTTACGCCGATCCAGAACCGTGTGATCCAGGAGCTGATAAGACTGTCCCGCCAGGTCATTGTGACGGTCACGATCGATGGCAGAGAAGATCCCTGCAAGATGGACGGGGAACACAAGCTTTTCTATCTGAGTAAGAAGACAACGTCCGATCTGCGCAGACTGGCCGCACAGGTTGATGTGCCGGAAGATAAGCCGGTTTGGTGCACCGACCGGGCGGAGGGCAGGCTGCCGAGGTTTGCCTGCAATGAGGAGCTTGGTCATCTGGAGCGCAATCTGTTCCGTTACCCGGCACAAGCCTATACGAAGGAGGTACACAACCTGCATCTGTATGAGGCTTCTACGCCAAAAGAGGAGATCAGACAGACCTGTATCGCCATCCGCAGGCTGGTTACCGGGACGGATCAGGAAGAGGGCCTGCATTACCGGGATATCGCGGTGGTCACCGGAGACATGGAGGTGTACGGCAGTCTGGCGGAGGAAATGTTTGCGAAATTCGGCATACCGATCTATCTGGACCACACCAGAGGGATCCTGCGCAATCCTTTTGCGGAATATATCAGGAGCGCGCTGCAGATCGTATTGCAGGATTTCAGTTATGAGTCGGTATTTCATTATCTGCGGACCGGATTGACGGGGCTTGCGGCACAGGATGTGGACAGACTGGAGAACTATGTCCGCAGATTTGGCATTCGCGGGAAAAAGAGATGGCAGGATATCTTTCTTTATAAGGAGGACAGTGCAGAGGGCGAGGAGAAAGCGCTCGCACAGCTTGCCCGTTGTAATGCGATGCGGGAACAGATCCTGATGCAGCTTGGGCCGCTGCTTATGCCGATGCGCACCGCGGGTGAGATGGTGCGCGGCCTCTATGAGTTCCTGGTGCGTAACGAGCTGCAGCAGAAACTGGCGGCTTACGAGCGGCGGTTTAAGGAACAGGGGGACCTGGCCCGGGCGAAGGAATACGGACAGATCTATGCGCTGGTGATCGATCTGCTGGATCAGATCTATGGATTACTTGCAGAGGAAGAGATGGAACGCAGGGAATTTGCAGATATCCTGGATTCCGGACTTGCGGAGATCAGTGTGGGCACGATTCCCCAGAACGTAGACCGGGTGTTGGTGGGGGATATCGAGCGAACCCGCTTGAAACAGGTCCGGGTGCTCTTTTTCCTGGGGGTAAATGACGGAAATATTCCGAAAGGCGCCGGGAGGGGCGGGATCATTTCCGATATCGACAGGGAGTTCTTACGGGAATCGGAACTGGAACTGGCTCCTTCGCCGCGGCAGCAGATGTATATCCAGAGGCTGTATTTATATCTGAATATGACCAAGCCTTCCGGAAAGCTGTTTTTGTCCTATGCCAAGGTGGGCAATGACGGTAAGAGCCTGCGGCCTGCCTATCTGATCGATCTGGTGCGCCAGCTGTATCCGCGTCTTACGGTTAAGATGCCGGAAACGGAGCCGATGTCAGAGCAGATCGTATGCAGTGCGGACGGTGTCGGCCTGATGGCGGATCTGCTGCGGGAATATGCCTATGGCAGAGTAACGGAAAGCGACAGGCGAAAGACGTATACTTTCTATCACAGCTATCACACAAATCCCCGGTATCAGGATATGACAGACCGTCTGATCGAGACTGCTTTCTATCGTTACAGCGATACGCCCTTGTCGCGGATGGTGACACGTGCGCTGTACGGTACGCTTTTGCATAACAGTGTGAGCCGTTTAGAGCGGTATGCGGCCTGTGCCTATGGACATTTCCTGCAGTATGGGCTGGCGCTTCGGGAACGGGAGGGATACAGCTTCGAGGATGTGGATATGGGAAATGTCTTCCATGGTGTCCTGGAATTGTTTGCGCAGAAATTGGAAGAGAATGGCTATACCTGGTTTGACTTCCCGGAGGAACTGGCGAAGAAGCTGGTGGAAGAGGCGGTAGAGGCCTATGCGGCTGTTTACGGAGAAACGATCCTTTACAGCAGCGCCCGTAACCGGCATTTGATGCAGCGGATGATAAGGATACTGCGGCGGACCGTTCTGACCCTGCAGACACAGCTTAGACGGGGGGCCTTTGTTCCCGAGAAATTTGAAATGTCCTTTTCCATGATCGAGGATCTGGATTCCCTGAATATCGCGTTGGATGAGCAGGACAGGATGCGCCTTAAGGGGCGTATCGACAGGGTGGATACCTGTGAAACGCAGGATTGTGTCTATGTGAAAGTCATAGATTATAAATCCGGCAGCCGGAAATTTGACTTAGCGGCGCTTTACTTTGGACTGCAGCTGCAGCTTGTAGTCTATATGAATGCGGCTGTGGAGGTGGAACAGAAGAAGCATCCGGGGAAAAAGATCGTACCGGCGGCCATGCTGTATTATCATATCGACGATCCTGTGGTGGAAGACGGGGAAGGAATGACGCCTGAGCAGATCAACGCAAAACTGTTGCAGGAGTTGAAGATGACCGGTATAGTCAATGAAAATGACGAGGCTGTCAGGTTATTGGACAGAGAGTTTACGGACAAGTCTGATATCCTGCCGTTGGAGCGGAAAAAGGACGGTACCTTCTCTGCTTACTCCAGTGTCATAAAGGAAGAGGACATGCAGACAGTGTCGAGTTATGTAAACCGAAAGATCAGAGAGCTGGGAAGAGGGATCATGGCAGGAACCATATCGGTCAATCCCTATGAGCAGAACGGAAATACGGCATGTACTTACTGCGCTTATAAGAGCGTATGCGGATTTGACGGACGCATAGAAGGATATGAGATGCGGAGGCTGCCGAAGCTTGGCAGAGAGGAAGCGCTTTTGTGTATGCGGCGGGAGGAAGAGCGCCGCGGCAGGGATGAGGAAGGTGTGGGCATTTAGATGGGCATTTCATTTACAGACAAACAGCAGCAGGTGATCGATGCAAGAGGCTGTAATCTGCTTGTCTCTGCCGCGGCGGGGTCGGGCAAGACGGCGGTGTTGGTGGAACGTATCGTGAAGATGGTGAGCGACAGGGAACATCCGGTAGATATTGACAGGCTGCTTATTGTGACCTTCACGAATGCGGCGGCGGCAGAAATGCGGGAGCGGATCAGCCGTGCGCTGGGCGACAGGCTGGCTGCAGATCCGGAGAATGAGCATCTGCAGAAGCAGGTTACGCTGCTGCACAATGCCAGGATCACGACGATCGACAGTTTCTGTCTGTTCGTGTTGCGCAACCAGTTTCATACGATCGGCCTCGATCCCGGATTCCGGATCGCCGAGGAGGGCGAGGGGAAGCTTCTCAGACAGGAGGCGCTTGAGGCGACGTTGGAAGCCGGATACGACGCGGGGGAAGAGGGATTTCTGCGCTGTATGGAATATTTCAGTTCCGGCAGCAGGGATACGGCGGTGGAGGAGATCGTTCTGAAGCTCTATGATTTTGCCATGAGCACGCCATTCCCGGAACAGTGGCTGGAAGAGCGGAAAGCGGATTACCGGACGTCTGGGAGAAGAAGCGAAAGCAGGGAGAGCAAAGACATAGAGAGCGAGGATATAGAGAGCGAAAGCATGGAGGAGGGAGCCACACCCGGCGGACAGACGGGAGTGGCTGCCGGAGAGCCGGACGAGAAGGCGGTTTGCTTCGAAGGGATGCCCTGGGTGCAGGAACTGCTGCGGCAGACGAGACTGCTTCTGACAGGCTGTGTGGAGAAGCTTGCGGAAGCCATCCGTATGTGTGAGACGGCGGACGGCCCCTATATGTATGGAGCGCTGCTGGAGCAGGAGAAGGAGATGACAGAGAGGTTTCTGCAAAGATGCGGGGAGACGGATACTTATGCAGCCGGAACCTATGACGCACTCTATACGGCCTTCGAGGCGGTAAAATTTGGACGGCTGTCATCCAAGAAGGACGAGACGATTTCCGCCGTCAAGAGAGAAGCAGTAAAGGGAATCCGCACGGCGGTAAAGGAGCAGCTGGCCGGTCTGCAGAAGAAGTTTTTTTTCCAGAGTAAGGAACGGGTCCTTAGCCAGATGAAGAGCTGTGAGCGGGCGGTAACGGCGCTGATCGATCTGACGATCGCCTTTAAGCAGGTCTTCGATGCGAAGAAGCGGGATAAGAATCTGCTGGATTTTGATGATATTGAACACTTCGCCCTGTCAATCCTTGTAAGGCAGGATGAAAAGGGTGCATGTGTGCCGACGGAGACGGCGCTTGCATACCGCAGCCATTTCCATGAGATCCTGATCGATGAGTACCAGGACAGCAACCTCGTACAGGAATATATCCTGTCTTGTATTTCCGGAGAGGAAGAGGGTCGGTACAACCGGTTTATGGTAGGGGACGTGAAGCAGAGCATCTATAAGTTCCGCCTGGCCAGGCCGGAGCTTTTCCTGGAAAAGTATGCCTCTTACGGACTCGCAGAAGAGTGTGTGGAAAGAGGCGCGGAAAGGGCTGCGGCGCGGAAGATAGATCTGCACCAGAATTTCAGGAGCCGTCCGGAAGTGCTCAATATCGTCAATACGGTCTTCGGACAGATCATGGGACCGGATGTGGGCGGCATCGTCTATGACGACCTGGCGGCCCTGCATCCGGGAGCAGTCTATCCGGTACAGGAAAAGGCGCAGAATCCCAATGTGGCGGAGTTGATGCTGTTTGCGGTGGAGGAAGAGGCGGATGAGCCTGCAGGGGCGGAATTTATGTCGGAAAAGCCTCTTACGGCCAGGGAACAGGAGGCATACGGCGTAGCGGGGAAGATCAGGGAGCTGATCAGGGAATTTCAGGTGACGGATAAGGAGAGCGGCAGACTGCGTCAGGTATCCTATAAAGATATCGTCATCCTGCTGCGCACCACGTCTGGCTGGGACGAGGTCTTTAAGCGGATTCTGGAGGAGGAAGGCATACCGGTACATATGACTTCGCGGACGGGATATTTTGCGGCAAGTGAGGTACAGGAACTGATGCATTTTCTGCGGATGCTGGATAATCCACTGCAGGACATTCCGCTTTACGGCGTGCTGCATTCTTATCTGGGAGGCTTCCGGGAGGAAGAGATCGCGCTGATCCGGGCGGCCTGGCCGAAGAAAAAGTATCTGTTCGATGCCTTAAAGGCGTATGCAGAGGAAGAACAGGAAGAAAAGAGTGAAAAGCTTGCTAAGAAAGCGGGTGTGTTTCTGGAGCAAGTGGAACGTTACCGGGAGCTTGCGGCTTACCTCTCGGTACAGGAACTTTTACAGACCATTCTGAGGGAGACGGATTATCTGCATTATGTGGCAGTCAGACCGGAGGGGAACAGGCGCCGTGCCAACGTGGAGATGCTGTTGGTCAAGGCGGCGGATTATGAGAAGACCAGTTATTTCGGTTTATATCACTTCCTGCGCTATATGGAGCAGTTGGAAAAATATGAGGTGGATTACGGTGAGGCGGGCCTACAGGATGAGAACGCGGATGTTGTGCGGATCATGAGCATCCATAAGAGTAAGGGACTTGAGTTCCCGATCTGTTTCGTATCGGGTCTGGCGAAAGGATTTCAGACCAGGGATTTAAGCGCGCATCTGGTTCTGGATATGGATGCGGGAATCGGCGCAGACTATGTGGATACGGACAGACGTGTGCGAAGCAGGGATCTGCGCCGGAATGTGATTGCCGAGAAGATGTGGGCGGATAATCTGGCGGAGGAGATGCGGATCTTGTATGTGGCAATGACGAGGGCAAAGGAGAAGCTGATCCTCACCGGTACGGTGAGATCGCCGGAAAAGACGGCGTCATCCCTGATACCGCTGTGGAATAAAGCGGAAATGCTTTTTTCCTACGATGTACTGATTGACCAGGGGAGTTTCCTGGACCTTTTGCTAGCGGCACTTTCCAGGAACCGGTGTATGGATGCTTTCTATCAGGAGTGCGGCCTGGAACCGGAACGGAGAAGTCCCTGGTATGAACGCGACATGAGTATTGAGGTGAAACTGTATCATTGGGAAGAGATCGTGGGACATAAACTGGAGGAGACGGTGCGTATGGAAGAGAGAAGGAGGAGCCTTCTGTTGGCGGATCCTTCCCGGGACGTGGATCCAGCGCTTATGACTCGGCTGTCAGAAAGCTTTGTTTACAACTATCCGTATGAAAATCTGCAAAATCTTTATACGAAGACGACGGTCTCGGAATTAAAGATGGCGGGTATGCAGGAGGAGACGGACTTTTCCTTCAAATTGTTTGAGGAGGAAACGGTGATTCCCTATCTGCCCGGTTTCCTGGAAAAAGACGAATCCGTCAGCGGTTCCATGAGGGGCAGCGCCTTCCACAAAGTGATGGAATTGTTTGATTTCACAAAGTTGACTGATACAGTCAGAAAAGACCGGGAGGCGGTGGAAGCCTTATTGCAGGTACAGATGGATGAGATGCGGAGAAGCGGCAGGCTGTCGGAAGAGTATCGTGCGGTGGTGTCGCTGTCGAAGCTGGTGACTTTTCTGATGAGTGACGTTGCCCTGCGGATGGGAGAAGCTGCGCGCGCGGGGAGACTGTGCAAGGAACAGCCCTTTGTGCTTGGCCTTCCGGCATACCGCTTAAGCAACGATTTCCCGGAGACGGAGACGGTGCTCATCCAGGGGATCATCGATGTCTTTTTCGAGGAGAACGGCAGATATGTCCTGCTCGATTATAAGACCGACGCGGTGAAGACGGCGGAAGAACTGGCCAGGCGTTATCATGTGCAGCTCGATTACTATGCGGAGGCATTGGAGCAGTTCTCACAGTATCGTGACACGGAGAAGATCCTGTATTCTTTTAAATTGGGCGAAGAGATCCATCTGTGAAGAGAAAGGCCGCTCCTGCGTTGGCAGCGTACTATATTGGTATAGGGATCAGAGATCGGACAGGGGCGGAAAAGTCATACAAATTTTGGTGAAGGAAAACAGTAAGATACGGCATTTTTGATAGTGTGTAACCGGTTAAAAGGTATTATACTGATTATGAGTGCAAATAGGAAAGGTTTGAATGATGATGAAACATAAATGGAAAAGAAGGCGGCTTTCCTCATCGCAGACTATTATGCTGGGATTTATGGGTGTGATCGCGTTGGGAACGATGCTGCTCATGCTGCCGTGGGCGAGGGCAGAGGCAGGCGGCGCGCCCTTTCTGGACGCCTTGTTTACGGCTGTCTCGGCCACTTGTGTGACAGGGCTGATCACGCAGGATACGGCTACCTACTGGTCGGCGTTCGGGCAGGTGATAATCTTATGTCTGATCCAGGTGGGCGGTCTGGGTGTGATCACGGTCGCGGTCTTTATCACCAAACTTTCGGGGCGAAAGATCGGGCTGATGCAGAGAAGTACCATGCAGGAGGCCATTGCCGCGCCTCAGATGGGCGGCATCATAAGAATGACAGGATTCATCCTGAAGATGGTCGTATTGATCGAAGCGCTTGGCGCGGCGGCATTGCTGCCGGTCATGATTCCGGAATTTGGTATAGCCAGAGGGATCTGGTATGCGGTGTTCCATTCGATCTCTTCCTTTTGCAATGCAGGGTTCGACCTGATGGGAATCAAAGAACAGTATTCCTCTCTGACATCTTATACGGGAGGAATGGCGGTCAATGTGATCGTGATGGTACTGATCGTGGTGGGCGGTATCGGCTTTCTGACATGGGATGATTTGAAACGTAACCGCCTGCATTTGCGGCGATACCGGATGCAGAGTAAGGTGATCCTGGCAGTGACCGGTCTTTTGATCGTGCTGCCGGCGGTTTATTTCTATTTCTATGAGTTTGGTACGCCTGTATGGGTGGATATGACGACGAAGGAACGGATTCTGGCTTCCTTTTTCCAGTCGATCACGACCCGTACGGCGGGATACAATACGGTGGATCTGACGCAGCTTACACAGTCGGGACAGATGATCATGATCCTGCTTATGCTGGTCGGTGGCGCGCCCGGTTCTACGGCCGGCGGTATGAAGGTTACGACGCTTGCAGTGCTCTTTGCAACGGCGATCGCGGTGTTTCGCCGCAGGCCCAACGCGCATATTTTCGGGAGAAGGATACCGAATGATACGGCACATTATGCGGCAACGGTCCTGATCCTCTATGTAAGCTTGTTTCTGGCCGGAGGAATCTTCATCGGCTGCGCGGAGCATATGTCGATCGTGCCGGCGCTGTTTGAGGCGGCTTCGGCTATCGCTACGGTGGGAGTGACGCTTGGCATCACGCCCGATCTGTGTGTGGCCTCCAAAGTGGTATTGATCATTCTGATGTTCCTGGGACGTGTGGGCGGGATGACGATCGTATATGCCGCGCTTTCCACGAAGCATCCGTATGTATCGGAATTTCCACAGGAAAAGATCATGGTCGGTTAGGAGTGAGCGGTTCAGAATGAGCGGAAAAGAATGAACGGTTAAAAATGAGCGGGAAGAACGAGATGGGAGGATATTTTGATGAAATCAATTCTGTTAGTAGGGTTGGGACGTTTCGGCAGGCATATTGCGGAGAAGCTGAATGCATTGAATCATCAGGTGATGGCGGTGGACAGGAGAGAGGGCAGAGTAGATGCGATTCTGCCGTTTGTCACGAATGCGCAGATCGGTGACAGCACCAATCCGGATTTTCTGACATCGCTTGGAATCCGGAACTTTGATTTCTGCATCGTGGCGATCGGGGATGATTTTCAGAGTTCACTGGAGACGACGTCTCTGCTCAAGGAGCTTGGTGCCAGGCTGGTGGTATCGAGAGCGGCCAGTGACGTACATGCGAAGTTCCTGTTAAGGAATGGGGCAGACGAGATCATCTATCCGGAGAAGCAGCTGGCTAACTGGGTGGCGATCCGCTACAGTGCGGATCATATCTTTGATTATATTGAGCTGGATGATGAACATGCCATCTTCGAGGTACAGGTGCCGAAGGAATGGGTGGGTAAGACAGTCGGTGAACTGGATGTGCGTAAGAAATACAGCCTTAATATCATGGGTTTGAAGGAGAATGGTAAGATGAACCTTACGGTTACGCCGGATACGGGTATTACGGACCGCCAGACTCTGCTGGTGCTGGGGACGATGAAGCAGATTCAAAGGGTGTTTCATCTGTGACCAGGCTGATGTGTGTAAATAGAATATTGTTCATGGGTAAAGTGTAAAGATTCTTCTCCGGTAAAAAAGCTGACATCGTCAAAAAAGTGCATATAATATTAACAAAATATGTATATTTAGCAAGAAGTTTTTGTATAGTTTTCCCATATTAGATTTGAATAACCTGATCTATCGTCTCAAAGGTCAACTGTTATCTGTTGGACTGCCGGATGACGAGTATGTGGAGATCAGAGAGGGACGGTGCTGTTTTAAGAGCAGATTAACGTTGACGTTGGACACACAGCAGTTTGAGGAGGCTGTGGAAAGGGCACGGGCAGAACAGGACAGCGTCGGACGTGTGCACTTATTTGATATGGCCAACGGTATATGTATCGCGGAGAATTGCTCACGTCGAATCTGTCCGAAATGTGGTATTATACCGATCTGACGCAAAAATTGCAGGCGGCAATGCCGTGAGCTTGTAGTAATCTGAGTTTATATAAGGTGATAATGCAAAAATGGTTAAGGTGTAAAGGTTCTTCCGGAGAGGGAGAATCTTTACACCTTTTGGCAGGACAACACGCAGAAACGTTCTTATCGCTTTATTGGGGAATCAGCTGGTTCATCTTCAGGACGGTGATTACTGTTTCCATTTCATCCTGAAGTTTATGGATATTTTTGTTGATATCCCGGATGGAATATCTGACTTCAAGTTGAAAGTCATTTAGTTTTTGAGCCATATGGTTCTGTCTTGCTTCCAGAACATCAAGCCGCATGAAGACTGGTTGAAGCTTTTCATCCAGTTTCTGATCTAGCTTTTCGTCCAGTTTCTGATCGAGTTTCTCATCCAGCATATCAGATATAGCTTGTAGTAGCTGTTCGTTATTCATGTATAAGTACCTCCTTGTTATGATTCATCTGCTGTTAGGTCATAATTTTCTGTATGTTGGTCTGCCCGTAAAAATTGCATAAATGGGAGCCACTAAGAAAAGATGACGTATAACAGACGTGATATCAGAACTTTGGATTCCCAGATATGTGTAATTTATGGTATCATGATGAAGTGTATTTTGCAAGTAATTTTTGTAAAAAATATATTCGAAAAAACGATAATTGCGCGATAGGATAACTATGTAACCATAAAAATACGTTAGCAGTTACATCCGGCATCATCCGAAACAAGAGGATCAGAGTGACAGGGGATATCATCCTAAACGACGGGGAAGAAGTGGAATTTTTCCGCACCAGGACGGATTTTGTCGTTCATGTTCTTGAAAAAGCCGGATTGACACAGCACAGGATCTTCTTTAATTCCTTATCCACACCGTTTTTTGTTTCCTAACGCCTTTTCTCGGAAAAAAAGCGGGATGTGCTGTCCTGGCAGTTTTATCTGGAGGATTAGTATGGTATATAGTTTTCATCATTTCTATTATTGAGTCAGGGGCGGACCGGAATATGCGCAGGCATACAGGGCGAAGGTACTTCGCCGCATCGGAGCAAATGTCCGGTTTGTCTTTACAACGCTGGGCAGACGAAATAGAGGAATTTTTTGAAAAGTGTGATTTCTGTTTTGATATTAATTATGGGACGGAGGTGCTGTCTTCTGTGCGGCAGGCATTTCTGTATAATAACCTGATCTTTGCTTTTGAAGGGACGGCTCACAACAGAGATTTTGTGGCAAGGGAACATGTTTATGCGGAAGATGGCGTGATGCGGATGCTATCTGAGGAGGTTCCTGATTTAATACATATGGCTATAAATGAAAGTGACGGTGTATGGTTGACAAATAGTTCGTATTTGATTATCATAGAATTATCAGAAAATTCTATAAAGCGTGCACATCGCACCTTCAGACAGTATCTGTCAGATTTTTCTAAGCAGTATACATTGAATGCGGCGATAGATTATTGCCTGGAACATAGCATCTTGTATGAGACATTAACAGGGCATAGACCGTGTGAACCGCTTGACAAGACTCCTGCTGGAGCAGGGTCGGATTGAGGATCTGCAGCGTTCATCAGAAGACGCGGAATATCAGCGGACGTTATTTCACGAGTTTGATTTATAGAAATCTGTAGCAAAAGCAGTGGGGGACAACATGAAAAAAGCATTCAAATGGATCGTCGCAATCTTTCTCATCATAGTTCTGATCCTTATAGGCTATGTGATCTATGTCTTTGCCGCTTATGAGCGACTTCCGGATCAACTGACTCTGGAGGTTGGCAGGAACATGTCTTCAGAGAACGAGGCGTATCACTCCGGTGAGCCCTATACTATTCTGTCCTACAACATCGGCTTCGGCGCATACCTGCCGGACTACAGTTTCTTCATGGACGGCGGCAAGTCTTCCTGGGGGAAGGATGCGGACAGCGTGACGGCCGCAGTCTGCGGAGCGGCGGGCGTCATCAGTGAGGTGGATCCGGACTTTGCGCTTTTGCAGGAAGTGGACAGGGACGGAACGCGCTCGTATCACATCGACGAACTGGAGCTGTTGAATCAGTTTATGGAAGGGTACTATTACACTTACGCTCAGAATTATGATTCGCCGTTCCTGTTTTTCCCACCCTGGGAGCCGCATGGGGCGAATAAGGCGGGTGTGGTGACGTACTCCAGAGCAGAGATCACAGATGCTATCAGGAGGAGCCTTCCCATATCGGAATCTTTCTCCAGGTTCGTGGATCTGGATCGGTGTTATTCAATCTCACGGATTCCGTTATCGGCGTTGTCAGGAGAACCAGGGACGAGCGCCGCTGCGGGTGGCAGAATGCTCTGTCTCTACAACATGCATATGTCGGCTTACGGCAGCAGTGACGAGATTAGAGCGGGACAGCTTGCCATGCTTTATGAAGACATGACGGCGGACTACGAAGCGGGAAACTACGTGATCTGCGGCGGGGATTTTAACCATAATCTGAAGACGGAAGCGCCGGAGAATGCGCCGGAATGGGCCTATCCTTTTCCGCGGGAGAGTCTGCCGGAAGGATTCCGGATGGCCATAGATGACAGCGGTGTGACAGAGGAAGACACGGCTCATAATACCTGCCGCAGCGCCGATGAGCCTTACAGTGAAGAAACGACCTATACGGTGACGCTGGACGGATTTATTGTTTCGGATAATGTGATCGTCAGATCTTACAGGCATATAGATACGGGCTATGCTTATTCAGACCATGATCCGGTGTTGATGGAATTTGAATTGAAATGACAGGCGCGACGTGTACGCCAGACAAACAGGAGACGGCATTCTGCAGCATATAAGCAGATTGCCGTCTTTTAAATGGGCTTTACATTTTTATGGGAAGTCTTTCCGGATTTTCGAGGCTGCGTGCGAAGCAAATTTACTTTTGTTATCTTGCCCCCTTATCATAAATCTCACCCAGCGCCTTCGGCGAGTGATTCTTCTTACTGAAAAAGATCAGCATCAGCAGTGTGAGTACGTAGGGCAGCACCATGACCAGATCCTGGTAGCTGCTGGGCATCTCGAGGACCTTCACCAGTTCATAGCCGCCGGAACGGGCAAAGCCGAACAGCAGGCAGGCGCCCAGCGTGGGCATGATCTTCCAGTTGCCGAAGATCAGTGCGGCGATGGCCAGATAGCCGTAACCGGAATAGATATTCGAAGAAAAGTTGGCGGAGATCGAATAAGCAAAGCAGATACCGCCGAGTCCGGACAGCGCGCCGGATGCCATGACGGCGATCAGGCGTACCCTGCTTACCTCGATACCGGCAGCATCCACCGCATGGGGATTATCGCCGCAGGCGCGCAGGTGCAGGCCGAATCTGGTCTTATACAGGATGTACCAGGCGCCGACGGCGATCAGCGCAATGACGATCTCGAAGGGATAGAGATTCGTAAACACCGCGCCCAGCACGGGAATCTTCGAAAGCCCCGGTACCGTGATGCGGGCGGATACGCCCAGCACGAACTTGTTGGAGGCCGCGCCGAAGATGCTGGCATTGATCTGTTTGGTCAGAAATTCGGTCAGCGCCATGGCCAGGATATTGATCACGACGCCGCTGATCACCTGATTGGCCTTGAATTTGATACAGAGCATGGCATGAAGAAGGGAGAACAGCATACCGCCGAGGAAGGCAAAGAGCATCGCCAGATAGAAGGGAACCGGCGAGTTGCCTGCAAAATACTGTGCGATGCAGACTGCAAACAGTGCGCCGCAGAAAGCGCCAAATCCCTGCAGTCCCTCGATCGCCAGATTGGTGATGCCGCTCCGCTCGCAGTAGATACCGCCGATCGCCATGATAAACAGCGGAAGCGCGAAGGATAAGCCGTCTATGATAATCGTGTTCATTGAAATTCCTCCATTTTAAAGTGCTTTATGGTATCGGTAATGATCGCCTGCAGAAAGTCAGCTGCTTTTGTCGTCTTTCCATCGGTTCACCTTATACTTCACATAAGCGCCGCAGGCGGAGAACAGCAGGATGATACCGGTTATGGCGGAGGCGATCTCTGCCTGGACGCCGGATGTGGAACTCATGTAGGTGCTTCCCTTCGAGATCACGGTGATCAGGAAGGAAGAGAAGATGATGCCGACGGGAGAGCTGTTGCCAAGCAGAGCCACGGCGATGGCGTCGTAGCCTGTGCTGACCAGTACTTTCGGCTGTATGGAAGCAAAATATCCGAGATAATAGGTGACGCCTGCCAGTCCTGCAAATCCGCCGGAGAGCATCATGGCCAGCACGCGGGTACGGCCTACCTGGATTCCGGCATATTCTGCGGCGCGGATGCTGCTGCCCACAGCCTTGATCTCGAAGCCAAGCGTGGTCTTATTGAGGATAAAAGCGGTGACGGCGATGCCGACGGCGGCGATCAGGATGCCTAGCGGGATATCCATCTTATAATCTCCCACCACCACATCCACCAGAGTCAGGCGGCCTGCCTGTCCCACGTTTCTGGACTGTCTTGAGACAGGATCCACGTAGAAGGTGTTGATGAGGAAGCTGATCACATTCTGGAAGATATAGTTGAACATGATCGTGGATACGACCTCGTTGATGTTAAAACGGTGTTTCAGGTAACCGACCAGTGCACCGGCCAGCGCGCCGATGACGAAGCCGGTCAGGATCACCAGCGGTTTGGCGATCACGGCGGGCAGGGCGGAATAGCCGATCAGAATGGTGGCCGTAAAACCGGCAGCCAGCATCTGGCCCGACACACCGATATTGAAAAGTCCTGCCTTTAAGGCGATCAGTACCGCCAGCGCCGCGAAGAGCATCGGCGTCAGGGCATTCAGGAAACTGGTGAAGTCCGTAATCATGCCTTTATGTCCTGCATAGGAGGCTTTGGGCATGAGGCCCGAACCCTGCAGCAGATTGTAATAGGCCTGCAGCGGATTTTTGCCCAGAAGGGCGATCACCAGGATACCGAAAAGCAGGCTGAGCAGGATCGTGAAGACGGGGATCATATAATGCTGCCGCTTCTCATGCCCGATGGTCTGTAAGATTAATTTATGTAGGAAGTTATTCTTATTTTTCATCGTATCTGTTATCCCTTTCCTTGTCTGTTCGCATTCCCAAACTTGCACTTCCGTGTCTGCTTCGACACAGACGTCCGGTTATTGATGCTTTCCGCCCACACCCATCATAAACTCTCCGACCTCGGTCGGCGTGAGCGTTCTGGCATCTGCGATCTTCTGGATTCGGCCGTTGTAGATGACGCCGATGGTATCTGCCAGGTTCATGACCTCGTCCAGTTCCAGGGAGATCAGAAGGATTGCCTTCCCCTTATTGCGCTCATCCACGATCTGTTTGTGGATGTTCTCGATCGCGCCGATATCCAGGCCGCGGGTAGGCTGAACGAAGATCGTGAGAGAGGAGTCCAGCTCGATCTCTCTGGCAATGATGGCCTTCTGCTGATTGCCGCCGCTCATGGAACGGACGATGGTGTCATTGCCCTGGCTGCTCCGGATATCGTACTGCCCGATCAGTGTCTCGCCGTATTTCATGAATGCATCCGACTGTATCACGCCCTTTTTGGAAAAAGGTTCCTTGAAATAACTCTTAAGCGCCAGATTGTCGGACAGGGTAAAATCCATGACGAGTCCTACGTTATGGCGGTCTTCCGGGATATAGGAGATGCCGGCCAGGTTTCTTTTTCGAATGGAACAGGAGGTAATGTCTGCGCCGTTTAAGGTCACTTTGCCGCCGGAAGGCTTGATCAGGCCCGCGATAGCGTCGGCCAGTTCGATCTGTCCGTTGCCGGAGACACCGGCGACTACGAAGACCTCACCTTCCCGGATGGAGAAGGATACATCTTTTACCACCTCATATTTATCTTCGTTCCTGACGGTCAGATGCTCCACACGCAGTACTTCTTTGCCGAATTCAGGTTCCGGCTTGTCCACGGTGAAGCTGACCTCGCGGCCCACCATTAGATTGGCCATGGTCTTCGTATCGGTATCGGCCACGTCTAGTACGTCGATCAGCCTGCCGCGGCAGAGGATCGCACAGCGGTCCGCGATCTTCTTGATCTCTTCCAGTTTATGGGTGATGAGGATAATGGTCTTACCGTCGTCGCGCAGGCTGCGGATGATCTCCAGCAGAAACTCGATTTCCTGCGGTGTGAGCACTGCCGTAGGCTCGTCGAAGATGAGGATCTCCGCCTCCCGGTAGAGCATTTTCAGGATCTCCACCCGCTGCTGCATGGAGACATTGATCTGTTCGATCACCTTCGTGGGATCCACTTCCAGGCCGAACTTGCGGGATAATTCCAGAATATCCTCATTTGCTTTCTTCAGATTTACGGAAGGAAAAAGGCCCAGAGTCTTTTTTACGGGCTCCATGCCCATAATGATATTCTCGGCGATCGTGTAGTTGCTGACCAGTTTAAAATGTTGGTGTACCATACCGATATTCAGTTTTGTCGCGTGGTTGGGAGACTGAATCTTCACTTTCTCACCGCGGATGATGATCTCGCCTTCGTCCGGTTCGTACATACCGAAGAGCATACTCATCAAAGTAGACTTGCCGGCGCCGTTCTCTCCCAGAAGGGCATAGATTTCGCCCTTTTTGATCTGGATGGACACGTCGTCGTTGGCCACGATTCCGGGAAAACGCTTCGTGATATGATTCATCTCAATAATATAATCTGACATGCGCTGCCCTCGCTTTAGAAATTAAAATATGGAAATAGAAATCACTATAATTATAGAATACGGCAAAATAAAAAAGGCCGCAAGAGAAAACCTCCTGCAGCCCGCATTTTTATGAAATTTGTCAAATTTATGAGGCCGAGAAGCAGATCTCGCCTACCAGGTAAAGTCCTCCGGTGTTACGCCGTTGAAGTTTGCAGCCGGAACGATCGTGCCGCCCTTCACCTGCTCGTAAGCAGCGTCGATCTTGGAGATGGTCTCGGCGGACAGCTGGCATCTGCCGTCTTCCTTCACATAGCCTGTGGAATCCGTGTCGGCCTGCAGCACCACGTTAGCGCCCTTAAAGCTGCCGTCCACGATGGAATTCAGCGCACGCTCTACGTTCAGATGCATTACCTTCAGTGCGGATGTCAGCACTACGTTAGCATCGCCGTTAGCGCCGTCGTCATACTGGTCTACGTCACAGCCGATAAACATAACGCCCTCAGCCTCTTTCACTGCTGTCAGGACACCGTTGCCGGATGCGCCTGCCGCAACGAATACAACGTCTACGCCTTCCGCGATCAGTGCGTTGCCGACTACCTTACCGGTTGCCTCGTCAGCGAAGGAACCGATATAGTTACCGCCAACGTCCGCGCCTGTCACATCCGTACCCGCATAGGAAGCAAGTTCTACGATCTCCGCATTCAGACCTTCGGTCTCATTGGCGTATTTCACACCGCACTCGAAACCGTACTGATAGTTTACGTTGGAAGGGTAAGCGATACCGTTGACAACGGCTACCTTACCGGATTTAGTCTCAAGAGCGGCTGCCATACCTGCGAAGAAGCCGGACTCCTGCTCAGCGAACTGCATGGCATAGATATTGTCTACGGTCACTTCGTTGCCTTCGGCATCGGACGGGAAAGAATCTACCAGGATAAAATCAACATCCGGGTT
Organism: uncultured Lachnospiraceae bacterium; assembly: GCA_947564645.1. Lineage (GTDB taxonomy): Bacteria > Bacillota > Clostridia > Lachnospirales > Lachnospiraceae > UBA3282. The sequence continues at coordinate 66,324 of CANOCU010000006.1, read as the reverse complement.
CTCCTGTGCGATGGTAGCGATACCTGCGAACTGGAAACCGCAGCAGACGATCACGTCGTAGTCAGCCACGATATCCGCCACTGCCTGTACGGCTGCCGTAACGTCGCCGGTGGTCTCCTGTACCGGGGTCACGGTGCAGTCGGGATGGCTCTCGATAAAGGTCAGGATGCCGTTGTAGTTGTCTTCATTGAAAGAACCGTCGTCTACGCCGGAAGGGCTGCTGACGATGGCGATCTTGAGTGCTGCCGCGTCGGTGCCTTCTTCTATCTCTGCTGTTTCGCCGCCATCAGCATCAGCCTCCGGCTCTGCTTCTGCAGCGTCTGCCTCAGCTTCCGGTGCAGCTTCCGCTTCGTCGGTGCTTTCTGTTGCCTCTTCTGCCGGTACTTCCTCAGTGGCGGGCTCACTGCCGCAGCCGAATAAGGAAAGGGCCAGAACAGAAGAAAGGATAACTGCTAAAACTTTCTTTTTCATACTAATTCTCCTCTCTGTGATAAGGAACTTATTAACAGGTTCATTAACAGTTCCCAAGCATGTCTACATCCGTTAATATAGCACTACAAGGACAGAAAAGCAATTCCCTTTTTTCATAAAAGTTCGGATGTTTTTCTAATGTTTTTCTAAAATTCCTGTGAAGTACTGTGAAAATTTTGTGAAGCCTTTGACAATATTTTTTATTTGTTGAATAATAGTTTAGGATAAACAATTTTGACAGACAGGGAATGAGACAAAAAGAAGAAAGGAGCTTAGTACTATATTATGATCAAAACACTTGCGGCGCAGATCAAGGAATTTAAGAGAGCATCTGTCCTGACGCCGGTCTTTATGATCCTGGAGGTAGTCTTCGAGATGCTGATCCCGTTGATGATGGCTTCGATCATAGACGACGGCGTGGAGGCAGGGAACATGCGCCATATCTATTATGTAGGAGCTTTTATGGTGGGAGCGGCGCTGTGCGGTCTGCTGTGCGGTATCATGGGCGGTAAGTTCGGGGCCAGGGCCTCCACCGGCTTTGCACGCAATCTGCGGCAGGCGATGTTTGAGAATATTCAGACCTTCTCCTTCTCCAACCTGGATAAGTTCAGCACGGCGGGTCTGGTGACAAGGCTGACCACGGATGTATCGAATATTCAGATGGCATACCAGATGCTGCTGCGTATCTGTTTCCGTGCGCCGATCAGCATGATCTGCGCCATGTCCATGGCTTATATGATCAATGCCAGACTGGCTACGGTCTATCTGGTGGCGCTTGTGCTGCTGGCCTGTATTCTTTTCCTTATAATAAGAAGAGCGATGAAATATTTCCAGATGGCTTTTCCGAAGTACGACGAGTTAAACGCCTCCGTGCAGGAGAATGTCAGCGCCATCCGTGTGGTGAAAGCCTACGTGCGGGAAGACTATGAGACATCCAAATTACGGAAGGCCAGTCAGGCCATCTATGATATCTTCATCAAGGCAGAGAAGAATGTGGTCTTAAATATGCCAGTGATGCAGTTTACGGTCTATACCTGCATACTGCTGATCAGCTGGATGGGAGCGAAGATGATCGTGCAGAGCGAGCTGACGACGGGCGAGCTGATGAGTCTGATGACCTACTGTATGAACATTCTCATGAGTCTGATGATGGTGGCCATGATCTTTGTCATGATGAGCATGAGTATCGCCAGCGCCAGGCGGATCAGTGAGGTGTTAAATGAAAAGAGCGACCTGACCAATCCGGTCAACCCGATCCACGAAGTGCCAAGCGGCGATATCGAATTCCGGGATGTGAACTTTTCCTATTATAATGACGAGAATAATGCGGTGTTGCATGATATCAATCTGAAGATCCGGGCAGGTGAGACGGTGGGTATCCTGGGCGGTACGGGCAGTTCGAAGACCAGTCTGGTCAATCTGATCAGCCGCCTGTATGATGTGACCACAGGGGCAGTCTATGTGGGCGGTCATGACGTGCGGGAGTATGACATGGACAGCCTGCGGAACCAGGTGTCGGTGGTACTGCAGAAGAATGTGCTCTTCTCGGGTACGATCCTGGAGAATCTGCGCTGGGGCAACGCCGACGCCACCGAGGAGGAATGCAGACGGGTGTGCCGGCTGGCCTGTGCGGATGAATTTGTGGAGAAGATGCCGAAGGGCTATCACACTTACATAGAGCAGGGCGGCACGAACGTATCCGGCGGACAGAAGCAGCGTCTGTGCATTGCCAGAGCACTTCTCAAGAAGCCGAAGGTGCTGATCTTAGACGACAGTACCAGCGCCGTGGATACGGCCACCGATGCGAAGATACGGAGGGCTTTTGCGGAGGAGATTCCGGATACCACGAAGCTGATCATCGCACAGCGCGTATCCAGTATCGAACATGCGGATCATATCATTGTCATGGAGGAAGGCCGTATCGACGGCTACGGAACCCATGAGGAGCTGCTGCTAAGCAATGAGATTTACCGTGAAGTGTATGAATCCCAGACCGGAGGCAGCGGAGACTTTGACGAAAAGGAGGGTGATGCGTAATGCCGGGACCGATGAGAGGCAGAATGCCCGGACAGAAGAGGATAGAGAATCCGGGCAGAATCTTTAAGAGACTGATGAAATATGTTATGAAAAGCTACGGGCCGCATCTGGTCATCGTGGCGGTGCTGATCCTGGTCAGCGTATTGGCCAATGTCCAGGGGACGATGTTTATCCAGAGTCTGATCGACGATTATATACAGCCATTGCTGACGGCAGATGTGGCGGACTATCATCCGCTGGCGATAGCGATCCTGCGGGTGGCGGGCTTCTACGCCATCGGCGTGGCGGCGGCCTATCTTTATAACCGGATCATGATCAATGTGACGCAGGGTGTTCTGCGGAACCTGCGAAACGATCTGTTCTCCCATATGGAGACGCTGCCCATCAAATATTTTGACACCCATTCCCATGGGGATATCATGTCCGTCTATACCAATGATACGGATACGATCAGACAGTTGGTCAGCCAGAGCATGCCCCAAGTATTTAACAGTGCGATCACCATTGTCAGCGTCTTTATCAGCATGGTCATCTTAAGCGTGCCGCTGACGGTGGTGACGCTTGTGATGGTGGCGGTGATGCTGGTGGTGACAGCCAAGACGGCGGGCATCAGCGGCCGCTATTTCCTGCAGCAGCAGAGGGATATCGGTAAGGTAAACGGGTTTATCGAGGAAATGATGGAAGGCCAGAAGGTGGTGAAGGTCTTCTGCCATGAGGAGGAGAACATAGAGAAGTTCCGGGAATTGAATGATAACCTGTATCACAGTGCGGACAGAGCCAACTATCTGGTCAATATCGTAGGGCCGGTGAACATGCAGCTTGGCAATGTGAGTTATGTGGTCTGCGCCATCGTGGGCGGCGCGCTGGCGCTCTCCGGGATCTCCGGTCTGTCGCTTGGATCGCTGGCCAGCTTCTTAACTTTCAACAAGAGCTTTAACGGACCGATCAACCAGGTGAGCCAGCAGCTGAATTCCATCGTCATGGCTATGGCCGGTGCGGAGCGGATCTTCAAGATGATGGACGAGGAGCCGGAGACGGACAACGGTTACGTGACGCTTGTCCATGTCCGGGAAGAGAACGGCAGACTGGTGGAGAGCGCAGAGCGCACAGGACGCTGGGCATGGCGGCATGAGCACCAGGCGGATCATTCCGTGGACTATGTGGAGCTCAAGGGAGACGTGGTGTTCGACGGTGTGGATTTCGGCTACAACGACGAGAAGATCGTATTGCATGACGTGGAGCTTTTTGCCACGCCGGGGCAGAAGATCGCCTTCGTGGGCTCCACAGGCGCAGGCAAGACGACGATTACCAACCTGATCAACCGTTTCTATGATATCCAGGACGGTAAGATCCGTTATGACGGCATCAATGTGAATAAGATCAGGAAGGCGGATCTGCGGCGGTCGCTGGGCATCGTACTGCAGGATACCCACCTTTTCACGGGAACGGTCATGGACAATATCCGTTACGGTAAGTTAGACGCCACGGACGAGGAGGTCATCGCGGCGGCGAAGTTAGCCAACGCGGACGGGTTTATCAGACATCTGTCGGAGGGCTACGACACGGTACTGACCGGGGACGGCGCCAACTTAAGCCAGGGCCAGAGACAGCTGCTTGCCATTGCCAGAGCGGCCATCGCCGATCCGCCGGTGCTGATCCTGGACGAAGCCACCAGTTCCATCGATACGAGGACGGAGCGTATCGTGCAGGACGGCATGGATAAGCTGATGAAGGGCCGGACCACCTTCGTGATCGCCCACAGGCTTTCCACGGTCAGAAATTCCGACTGCATCATGGTATTGGAACAGGGCCGGATCATCGAGCGCGGCACCCACGATCAGTTGATCGAGGAACAGGGGAAATACTATCAGCTGTATACGGGGAACGCGATCGCGACGTGACAGCTGTGTCATTATAATTATAGTAAACGAAATTTCTAATATCGCTTACTATAAACAGAAGTTACTATGCATGGTTTGGGGACCGTTTACAGTAACATTGTAGCAGCAGATTTCTGATCTATTCACCATTATAATATCCGATTGACTGTGATACAGGGGAGGCTTCCTGATATGAAGAATAATAAGAAACTTTCAGGCAGGCTGTCTGCGCTTTTGCTGACGGCTATGGTCGGTATTCCCTTGCTGGGAGGCGCGTTCGGAGAGGCTTATGCACAGGCCTCAGAGCGGCAGGGGAAGACGCAGGTACAGGCACAGGCGTCCGAGCTGACGATCCATTATCTGGATGTGGGGCAGGGGGACTGTATCCTGGCGGAGTGCGACGGCGAGTATATGCTGATCGACGCCGGGGATAACGATCAGGGCACGAAGATCCAGAATTATCTCACGAAGCAGGGCGTGAAGAAGCTGAAATACGCCGTGGGCACTCATCCGGATGCGGACCATATCGGCGGTCTGGACGTGATCCTCTATAAGTTTGACTGCGGTAAGGTGATGATGCCGGATATGTCCAAAGATACGGCCACTTACCGGGACGTGGTGGACACGATGAAGCAGAAGGGGTATCGGAATACCGTGCCGGAGCCGGGAGACAGCTTTACACTCGGCGGCGCCGTCTGTACGGTGTTAGGGCCGGTCCAGGACTATGAGGATGCCAACAATAACTCGATCGTGTTAAAGATCGAGCATGGAGACAACCGCTTTCTCTTTATGGGAGATGCGGAGGAGGATGCGGAAGCTGATCTGATCAGAAGCGGTGCGGACGTGGAGGCGGATGTGCTGAAAGTGGGACATCACGGCAGCCGTTCCTCGTCTTCCCGGAAGTTCCTGCAGGCGGTGGATCCGTCCTGTGCGGTGATCAGCTGCGGCGAGGACAACAGCTATGGCCATCCCCATGCGGAAACCCTCAATAACCTGCGGGCCATGGGGGTGGAGGTATTCCGCAGCGACGAGCAGGGCACGATCCTGGCGGTATCCGACGGCAGTAAGATCACGTGGAACAGCGCACCCTCCGACAGCTGGAAGGCAGGGGAGCCGACAGGAGGTTCGACGGCAGGAAACGACGGCAGTAAGGACAAAGGTCAGACTCCGTCACAGGAAGGCAGCCGGCAGAATGCCGGCGGCACGCAGATTCCCACAGGGGAGGCGCCGGCCACGGGCAGTTATATCGGCAATAAGAATAACGGTAAGCTGCATAAGGCCAGCTGCAATTCTCTTCCTATGGAGAAGAATCAGGCGGTGTTTTCCACCAGAGAGGAAGCCGTGGCAGCCGGCTATGACGATCCTTGCAAGCGGTGTAATCCATAGGATCCTGTCGGAATCTTATAGTGACCGGCGGCAGTAAGTCCGCACGGTGAGCCAGAGGAACACCGGAATCTCAAGCGCCGGGACGATGAGTAACAGCCAGGGCGTCCATACGGAGAATGGGCCGACTTTCAGGAATTCAAAATCCGTCACGGCATACAGGAAGGCGTTGCTGCCGCCCAACCCGCCGGAGGGAAGCAGTACCCGCAGGCAGGATCCAAGTCTGCCGCCGATCAGCATATAGAAAAGGGACGGCAGGAGGGCGGAGGCGATGGCCAGCCCGATGGCTGCCGTAGTGTTTTTGCAGGCGGCGGAGAGAAAGAGCACGCAACTGATACTGGAGAGCAGCGTTACAAAGCCGCCCAGCATGACAAGATTCTGCATCTGCCCTACATTCATGTCAAGCAGGCTGACCACCGAGAACAGGATCTGCATGGAGGTCTGCCGGCACTCCCAGCCGAACAGGCTGTTGGAAATAAGTTGGAAGATGATCATACAGGGAATAAAAACAGCGATCCCGATGCTCAGGGCAGCGAAGATCTTGACCAGGGCAAGCCGCTTGCGGCCGTGTCTGGTGCTGCGCAGGATATCGTCTGCGCCGGTTTGATATTCACAGCAGAAAAGCGGAGCGGTGATCATCACGCACAGGAACATGAGCAGGAAGAGACAGAGCCCTTCGTATTCAGCCATATTGGTGTTGTAGCCGGGATAGTAGTAAAAGGGTGTTTCAACTTTTTCGTACATTTCTATTGCGGTCTGTTGTGCTTGGGGATTGTTTCTCTGTTCCAACCGCATCAGGTCGGCGATATGGCTCCGGCAGTGGTCGTAGAAGGCCAGGGCGTCCTCTTCGGAAATTTCCGTATATTCCAGTGCAAGGCCGTTTACCGGATCGGCCATGGCTTCACGGAGCCTTTGCAGCAGCGGCCGCCAGGGATAGATTTCCCGCACTTTGAGATTTAACGGGAAATCCTCGTTATAGAAATCACCGTAGATTTCCAGATTTTTGTGGTAGTAGGAGAGACCTTCGGCCAGTTTCTGCGGGGTCACTTCCCCGGCGGAGGGAGCTTCCATCTGTTTCGTGAGGGCCAGGGCTTTGGCGCCTTCTATCGTGATTTCTTTTCCGTTTTCTTCATAGGTATAGCGCTCGTATGTGACCGGCACCCAGGCCATAAAGACTGACAATGCCAGTGCCGCCGCCAGAAACAGAAGGGTGCTTCTGGTGCACAGGATGCGTTTTAATTCTTGTCTGTATAATCTCCACATAGTTGTGATCCTTTCTTTTTTGACTTTTCTCATCTCTTGGGAAACAGTTCCAGGTACAGGTCTTCCAGACGGGGGTCCTGCGGCCTTGCCTGTGGGATATCATCTGGAGTTCCCAGATAGCGCAGGGAAACGCTGCCGTCGGCTTCGTTGCGAACGTTGACCACCTGTACCTTTTCTTCCAGGCGGCTTAAGTCCCGGGGATCAATCGAAGCCTCGAAGACCCGCCCTTCCATCTGGACGACCAGTTCCTGGGTGGAACCGACCTGCAGGATGGCGCCGTTCTTCATAATGGCGTTACGGGTCGCGATGTATTCGATATCTGACACGATATGGGTGGAGATCAGAACGATCCTGTCGTGGGCAAATTCCGACAGCAGGTTGCGGAAGCGGACGCGTTCGCCGGGATCTAATCCGCTGGTCGGCTCATCCAGCACAAGAAATTCGGGATCGTTTAAAAGTGCCTGACCGATGCCGACCCGGCGTTTCATGCCGCCGGAGAGCTTGGAGATCCTTTTCCGCCGGACATCTTCCAGAGACAGGCGGGTTAACAGTTCGTCGATCTTTTGTCCGGCCTGTTTGTCCGTCAGGCCTTTCAGGGCGGCGATATATTCCAGATACTGTTGTACGGTAAATTCCGGATAAAAGCCGAATTCCTGGGGCAGATACCCGATCACGTCCCGGTAGGCGTCACCCAGCTGATCGATCTCCACGCCGTCATAGAGGATGCGGCCCGAAGTGGGCTTCATGATCCCGCAGATCATGCGCATCAGGGTGGTCTTGCCGGAGCCGTTGGCGCCAAGCAGTCCCCAGACGCCGGGTTGAAACTGCAGACTGACGTCGTCTACGGCCTTCTTGTTTTCTTTTCTGTCTTTGAAATGTTTTGATACATGTTCTAATGTGAGTTCCATGGATACCTCCTTACAGCGTGTTTGTTTCTTTCCTGTTATCCGGATCTGCTCTTTATACAGTGCAGGTGTTGAGTACATCCTTTTTCCCTCAGGGCGTTTCAGGCCTGATGCCGGTCGGGCGAAGCATGATCACATATGCTCCGTGTAGCTGATGCTTCGCAGCTTCCTGTATGCATGGTACAGGATCGCAAGGCAGATGAGCGCATACAGACACCATCCCCAGAGAATACCATCCAGAGAAGAAATCTGATACCAGTCAATGAGCCGATTCATCAGCAGGGTTGTCGTGATGCTAAGAAGAACGGCCCGTCGTTCGAAGCCGGACGGTGTTGTCCGGATCCACAGCATCAGGCATGTGGCGGCAGTGGTCAGGAACGGTATCACAAGAGAAATGAATATGACTGAACCGTTCAAGCCGTACTGCCACACAATACCAGCCAGTACAGTCAGCATGGTCAGGTCTCCGATTCCGATAAAAAGAAGCTGTGCGGCCAAACTTCCGGTGACGGAGAAGCGCGTTGACTGTTCCAGTTCCATCATCCGATACCGGAAGGATCTTCGCAGTAACGGAACGGCGCTCAGCGCTACGGCTCCGCTGCAGCAGCAGAGGAATTTCGGCAGAGTGGCGGCAAACCAGCTCAGGGCACTTTCATGGTACAGACAGAGGAAAGCGGTACAGAGCGCGGCCAGTATCATGCCCTGTAAGAACCAGATCTTCCAGGCAAAAAATCGAAGCTGTTTTCTGATGAGAGCGCCGAAGGAAAGGGAGGGGCCGTGCCTGGCAGCCGAAACGGCAGCGGTCAGAGAAAGCCGGGCGCGTTCTTTTGTCACCTCCATATGGGACCTGTATGGCAAGTCTTTTTCGATCGCAAAGAAGGCGCTCCATTGTTCGTTGTGCTTCATAAGATCTTCCTTTCTTAATTGGTTAATAATAGTTAACAGGATATATCGTCCAAATGCGCCCGCATCTTTTTCACCGCCCTGCTCAGCTTTGTCTGTACGGTGCGCAGGGGTTTACCGGTGACGGCGGCAATCTCCCGCAGGGTCAGTTCCTGTCCGTAGCGCAGCAGGATCAGTTCACGTTGTTCATCCGGCAGTATGGCAAAGGCTGTGGCGAGGAGCTGTCTGTCCTCCGCGGCCTGATAACCGGATTCCGGCCGGCAGAGGACCTGACCGGGTTCTTCGGGGAAAGGCTCCTGCGGGGGAAGACGGCGCCGGAGATCGATGCAGGTGTTGGCGGCGATCCGGTAGAGGAAGGCCCTGAACTGTCCTCTGTGCTCATAACGCCCGATAAAACGCACCAGCTTGAGAAAGGTCTCCTGTGTGGCATCCTGGGCGCTCTCCGTATCCGGCATATGCCACATGCAGTAGCGGAGGATGGCAGGGTAATACAGCTCTATGAGTTCGTCCAGACATTCCTGCCTGCCTTTTTGAATCTGTCGGATCAGTTCGTCCTCGTGCGTCAAAGTGATATCCTGCCTTCCTGTCATCCTTCCCGTCCGTCCGGTCCTGGATGTTACCTGCTGTGGCATTGCCTGCTTCGTTGTTTGTGAAAGATTATACGATCTTTGCTTATTATAACGTGGGAGAAATGCGGTGTGATTCAGAAAAAGAAAAGTTTTGTCCGGAAATTTAAGAGAATGGCGAGAATCGCGGGGAGCTTTTTGGCATTTGGAATTGAAATCTTTCTTAATTAATAGTAAAATAGATAAAAGATTTTAAAGACGAAAGAGAGGATAGAGTTTAACATGAACAAGAGTCAAAACAAATGGGTTTGTGCCGCGATTCCGGCGCTCTTACTTCATTGCAGTATCGGTACGGTTTACTGCTGGTCGATCTTCAGTCAGGAGATAGCAGATTATATCGGGTTCTCCAAGGGTGCGACGGAGTGGGCGTTCAGTTTCGCAATCTTCTTCCTGGGTATGTCGGCGGCATTCCTGGGTAATGTGGTGGAGAAGGATATCCACAAATCATCCCTGATCGCAGCGATCTGTTTCGCGGCAGGTATGGCAGGTACCGGATTTTTCATCTATTACGGCGGACAGCATCAGCAGAGCCCGTTGGCGCTTATCGGTATCTACATATGTTATGGTTTTATCATGGGTATCGGTCTGGGAACCGGTTACCTGTCTCCCGTCAAGACGCTTATGCTATGGTTTGAAGACCGGAAGGGTCTGGCGACCGGACTGGCAGTGGCAGGTTTCGGTGCGGCGAAGGCGATCGCCAGCCCGATCATGCAGGCGATGCTGGACAATCTGGGAGAGGGTGGTATCTACAAGATGTTCCTGATCCTGGCGGTGGTATATTTTGTGATGATGTTCACGGGCCATATCTTGCTGAAGAAACCGGCAGGCTGGCATGAGCCGCAGAAGAAGGAGAAGGGTCAGAGTATTATGGCTGTGATCAAGACCAGACCGGTTGCCAACTATATCGGTATCTGGTTGATGTTCTACATCAATATTACCTGCGGCCTGGCATTGATCTCTCAGGAGAAGATGATCGTGAAATGTATCGGCCTGGCAGGCGCCGTGGGCGTGATCTCCACGGTTTCCGCAGTCTTCAATGCAGGCGGACGTCTCGGTTTCTCCGCATGGGCTGACACCATGAAGGACAGGAACACCATCTACAAGCTGATCTTCGTGCTTTCCATCATCTTTACCGCATTGGTAATGGTGACCGGCGGCATCAAGAACGGACAGGGCAACATGCTTCTGGTAGTGCTTGTACTGGGACTGATCTTCGTAGTCAATGCAGGTTACGGCGGTGGCTTCTCCAATGTACCGACCCTGCTTTCCGATCATTACGGAATGGGCAGTATCAGTGCGCTGCACGGCATCACACTTTCGGCGTGGGCGTTTGCAGGACTTACGGGTAACCAGGTGGCGAACCTGATCGTGAACAGTACCGGTGAATTTATGCAGGATTCCCACGGCAACAGCATCAATCCGGTGGGATACCAGAATGTGCTGTACTTAACGATCGTGCTCTATATCGTGGCGCTGCTGATCAGTTTGTTTATGGTACGGCCGTTAAATAAGGATGCGAAGAAGAAATAAGAAGGAAGAGATAAGAAGATAGAAGCGAGGGAAACCGCTCCACGACTGACTGCCAAATCGGACTGTGGGGCGGTTTTTTCTGTGACTTGACCAATCAGCCATAAAGTACTATGATAGATAAGAATCTGCCCGGGGAAACAGGTGTAAATCCTGTACGAGCCCGTCGCCGTGAGACACGTAACAGAAATAGGAAACAATAAATATCTGCCTGACCGGAAGCCACTGTCCGGGACAAGCCATTGAAGCCAGAACGCAGCAGGAGAGTACAGAAACGGCTGCGTTTCTTTGAGAAGGCGGCAGCGTATTTGTGTCAAGTCGAAATATCCGGACAGAGGAGATTCTCCGTTACCATATTGGATCGCAAATGCGCAGTTTATGCGCATTTCGACTGTGAAGAGTAATGATTATCCATACCATTCACAGATGTCCATGACAGTTGGTACGACCGCGAGCGCCGGCCGCAGAGAGAAAAGGACGCCGGGAAGACTTTTACTTTAAGGTAGAGTCCGGCACAAATAAAACAAAGGAGACAGAAAACATGCAGATGAATCACAGCAACAACAGAAAAGTATCGTCATTCATCCTTTGTATGGTGCTTATGGTGGCTATGGCACTCGGTACAGTTGGTTGTAATGGCAGTAAGAACAGTGGGGCGGCTTCCGGTGCGGAGGGCACACAGGCAGGTGCGGATGTGCAGCGGGAAGGCGGCGAGCTGGGAGAGGGCAGTAAGGAATTTGCCCTGACCGTGACGGACAAGGACGGTAACGAGACGCAGTTTACGATCCATACGGACAAGGAGACCGTGGGGGAGGCGCTGCAGGAGCTTAACCTGATCGACGGTGAGGAAGGGGAATACGGCCTTTATGTGAAGACGGTGAACGGCATTACCGCGGATTATGATGCGGACGGCGTTTACTGGGCCTTCTATGTCAACGACGAGTATGCGGCTTCGGGCGTTGACGTTACGGAGATTGTGGAAGGGGACAGCTATGCCCTCAAGGTGGAGTAAGACGGGCGGCAAGCGGCTGACGACCAGAGAACTCACGGTTTTCGCTATGCTGGGGGCGGTGATGTACGCTTCCAAAATGCTGATGGAGGTGCTTCCCAACGTGCATCTGTTAGGCACCTTCGTGGTGGCCTTTACCGTGGTCTACCGGAAGAAGGCGCTGTATCCGATCTATCTTTATGTGCTTCTGAACGGTATTTTCAGCGGATTCGCCACGTGGTGGGTTCCATACCTGTATCTATGGACAGTCCTCTGGGGAGCAGTGATGCTGCTGCCGCGGCAGATGCCGAAGAGATATCAGCCCTTCGTCTATATGACGGTGTGCGCGGCCCATGGGTTCCTGTTCGGCACGCTGTATGCACCGGCGCAGGCGATCTTGTTCGGGCTGAATTTCAAGGGAATGATCGCATGGATCATCGCGGGACTGCCCTGGGACTTTATTCACGGTGTGAGCAATTTCTTCTGCGGTATCCTGATCGTGCCGGTCATATCGCTGCTGCGGTTTGCGGAAGAGCATACAAAATAAAAAAGGGGCGGGGAAGTGTATCTTCTCCGCTTTTCTGTTGCGTGCAAGTATGGTATAGTTTGAAGGGAGAAGGGGTAACAGGGAGACGGGAGGAAAAGATGGAAGACAAGAAGCGAACGAAGAAGAATCTGCTGTATTTTCCGCTGGGGACGGTGGGCAGGGATATGGTGTACAGCCTGATCAACAGTTATCTGCTGACCTTCGTGCTGTTTACGCATACCCTAAGCGGCGCACAGGTGGCGGCTGTCACGGGGATCATGATCGCGGCCCGGGTGTTCGACGCCTTAAACGACCCGGTGATGGGGAATATCATTGAGCGGACCCGGTCGAAATACGGGAAGTTTAAGCCCTGGCTGCTAGCCGGGGGACTGTCCACTTCGGTGGTGATCGTCCTGCTGTTCAATGTGCAGCTGCAGGGGTGGGCTTTTGTGTGGTTCTTTGCCTTGATGTATTTTGCATTCAGTATTACCTATACGATGAGTGATATTTCCTACTGGGGGATGATCCCGGCGCTGGGGTCGGATGCCGACGCCAGGAATCAGTTTACGTCCAGGGCGACGCTCTTTGCAGGGATCGGCGGGGTGCTGGCATCCATCCTGATCCCCATGTTCAGCACGGGGCAGACGGCGATCGGCGGCAGCACGGCGGTGGCTTACGGGCGGATCGCCATGGTGATCGCCGTTCTGTCCTCGCTTTTTATCCTGTTTACGCTGTTCGGGGTGCGGGAGAACCGGGAAGCGGTTCCTGCGGAAAAGAAAAAGGAGCGATTCTCCTTAAGGCAGGTCTTCCGAACGATCGCCCGGAATGACCAGCTGGTGTGGATCGCGGTCATTTTCCTGATCCAGCAGGTGGGAAACGGACTCGTGGGCGGCGGGATCGGTTCCACATATATTTATTTCACCTTTGGCTATGATGGCGGGCTGTATTCGCTGTTTACGATGGTGGGAATGTTTGCCACGGCCTTTCTGATGGTCTTCTATCCGGCTATTTCCAGGCGGCTTCATCGGAAGAAGCTGATGGGGATCATGGCGGCGTTCTCGGTGGCCGGATATGGTCTGATGCTTGTGTGCCTGCCGGTTCCGGGGAACGGCATGGGGAAATTCGGCCTGCTCACGGTGGGCTTTATGCTTTCCAATTTCGGGCAGTACTGCTTCTATCTGATCATGATGATCTCCATTATGAATACGGTGGAGTACAATGAATATAAATTCGGAACGAGAGATGAGGGCATTATCACGTCGCTTCGGCCTTTTATCACCAAAATGAGTTCGGCGCTGATCGTGGCGCTTACGTCCGCCTCCTATTTGCTCTTCGGGGTGACGGGTTATACCAACCAGATCTCCGACTTAGAACAGCAGTGTGCCCAGGGACTGCTCACGGAGGAGCAGAAGCTGACGGAGATATCGAGCGTTATCTTTGGAACGACGGGCGGCAGATACAGTGGTGTCATGGCGTGGCAGAGTACGGGGCTTCTGATCACGATGACGGTGCTGCCGTGCGCGCTGATGCTGCTTTCCTACTTCTTATATAAGAAGAAATACAGGCTGGATGAAGAGGAGTATGACCGGATCTGCCGGGAAGTGGGAAGACTTTGAGTAGTGATAGTGTATTTTCAGCAGAAAAGTGAGGTACTGCGAATGATTTTTTGACAGAGTATGATGAGAAAAAGCATATGCGGCACATTTTTGAGGACGGACGAGAGGAAGGAAATGAGAACGATATGGAGAAAAGAGGAAAAGAACACTGGCTGACCTACGACAGCACGATCGGAGAATTGTACGAAAACCCGGTGGGGCATGACGCCCTGGCGAGGGTGCTGCTACAGCTGGGGCTGCCGGAGCGGGTCATTACCAACCGGGTGATATCGAATCTGAAGTTGCGCACGCTGGCGAATCTGGCAGGGCGTGACGGATTGGGAAAACGGCTGTCCGGCGGAAAATTCGGGGTGGATTTCTTCGATGCACTGTTGGAACTGGTGAGCGGTGAGCAGGACGAACCGGTGGCTTCTGCGGGGAAGATCACGCCCAGATGGTGGAAGGAAGCGGTGTTCTATCAGATCTACCCGCGCAGCTTCTGTGACAGCGACGGGGACGGCATCGGTGATCTGCCGGGGATTATCAGCAAGCTGGATTATCTGAAGGAGCTTGGCGTGGATGCCTTGTGGCTGTCGCCCATTTATGATTCGCCTAACGACGACAACGGATACGATATTCGGGATTACGACAAGATTATGGAAGAGTTCGGCACCATGGAGGATTTCGAACGGCTGCTTTCCGAGGTGCATAAGCGAGGCATGCGGCTGATCATGGATCTGGTGGTGAATCATACTTCCGACGAGCACAGATGGTACCGGGAGGCGCTAAAGCCCGGTTCTCCTTACCGGGACTATTATTTCTTCCGGGAGGACGACGGCAGCCGTACGCCGCCCAACAACTGGACATCCTTTTTCTCGGGGTCTGCCTGGAAGTATGAGGAGAATCGGCAGAACGTCTGCGATGAGGATGGCGTGGGACACGGGCAGGAGCAGACACGCGGCAGCTGGGCACTGCACCTTTTTTCAAAAAAGCAGATGGACTTAAACTGGGACAATCCGCGGGTGCGGGAGGAAGTGACCGATATGGTCAACCGGTGGCTGGACAGGGGTGTGGACGGGTTCCGCATGGACGTGATCAATTATATCTCCAAGAAGGAAGGGCTGCCTGCGGGGAATGAGACGATCGGCGCTCTGATGGGCTATACGGGGATCGAGCATTATTATTACGGGCCGAAGCTGCACCAGTATCTGCGGGAGCTGCGGGCGAAGGCCTTTGCGCCGCATGGGGCGTTTTCCGTGGGGGAAACGCCGGGACTGGGCATGAAAATGTGCCAACTGGTGACAGGAGAAGAGCGAGGGGAACTTGATATGGTATTCTCCTTCGACCATCTGGAGACGCCGGGGCATGTGCGAATGGAGGAATACGCCTATGACCTGAATTACTTCAGGGATTATATGATCGACTGGATGGAGCACTACGGCAACAACTGCTGGATGTCCCTTTTCTATAACAATCATGACAATCCGCGGATGATCAGCAAGATTACGCAGGATACTTCCCTGCATACGGCGCTTGCCAAACTGTTGGCGGTGATGCAGCTGACGCTTAAGGGCACGCCTTTTCTCTTCCAGGGGGATGAGATGGGGCTTGCCAACTACGATTTTACGTCCATGGAGCAGATCACGGATGTGGAGGCGAAGGGATATTATGCCGAGCACAGTAAGCATGAGCCGGCAGACCAGGTATTTTCCAGGATCCTGGCGGGGACCAGAGAGCACGCACGGGTGCTGCTGCCCTGGAACGAGAAGCTGCCGCCCTGCCATGCGGGACTGCGGCAGGAGACGAAGGAAGAGGTGCTTGCGGCTTACCGGAAGCTGCTTCGTCTGCGGCGAAAGGAGCGGGCCTTTGTCTACGGCGCGTTCCGGGCGCTTAATAGGAGGAAGGACCGGTTTGTCTACGCCAGGAAGCTGGGGGAGCGGCTTTACGTGGTGGACTGTAATCTGGGCGCTCAGAAGTGCAGGGCCTTTGCCCTGAAGGGACAGTGGAAGCTGGTATATGACACGATGGAGGCCGGGCACAGGCCGGTGCGCACGCTGGAGGGGTACGAAGCGCGGATCTGGCGGCGCGATGAATCCTGAGAAGAAAATGCACCTGGGATTGTGGTAAACGGGAAGCCGTGTTATCGTAACAGGAAAACGTACGAAAGAAGGAGCGATATGTCGATCGATTATAAGAACAAAGGACTCACCTTATTGAAAAAGGGACAAGGCGGGATCGTTCACGCCGTATTCAGCCGTTTCGGCCTGATTCTGTTGATGTTACTGGCGCAGGTTCTGATCCTGTTTAGCATATTCGAATGGTTTCGGGGCGTGATCCCGCATATTTTCGGCGGCACGGTAGTCCTGACCTTTGTGATCGTTGTCTATCTGCTGAACAGCCGGATCAATCCGACGGCGAAGATCACATGGCTGATCGTGATTCTGCTGCTGCCGGTGTTCGGCGTGCTGCTGTTCGTATATACCCAGAGCGACTTGGGGCACCGGGTCTTAAAGGAGTGGACGAGTAAGGTGATCTCGGACACGAGAACATGCATCCGGCAGGACGAGGAGGTGGCAGCGCGCCTGGCCAGGGAGAATGGCGGTGTGGCGGCTCTGGCGCATTATATGGGGCGGAGCGGCTGTCATCCGGTGTATGATAAGACGGCTGTCACATATTTTCCGCTGGGGGAAGATAAGTTCGACGCGATGCTTACGGAACTGGAGGCGGCGAAACATTTTATCTTCCTGGAATATTTTATCGTGAGCGAGGGGATCATGTGGGGCAGGGTGTTGGAGATCCTGGCGAAGAAGGCGGCGCAGGGCGTGGATGTGCGCCTACTGTACGACGGTACCTGCGAGTTTGCGCTGCTGCCCCATGATTATCCGAAGCGCCTGCGGAAGCTGGGGATCAAGTGCAAGACTTTTGCGCCGGTATCGCCCTTTGTCTCCACCCACTATAATTATCGGGATCATCGGAAGATCCTGGTGATCGACGGGCATACCGCCTTTAACGGCGGCGTCAATCTGGCGGACGAATATATCAACCAGAAGGTGAAGTTCGGACACTGGAAGGATACGGCCGTCATGGTCAAGGGGGAAGCGGTGAAAAGTTTTACCCTGATGTTTCTGCAGATGTGGGGTATGGACGGCGGGAAGGCGGAATTCGAGACATTCCTTGCCTGTCCCACACTGCCGGTGCAGGAGGCAAAGGGGTATGTAATCCCTTACGGCGACCGGCCGCTGGACGAGGACCAGCTGGGGGAGCGGGTGTATATGGATATGCTGAACCGGGCCCTTAAATATGTGCATATCATGACGCCTTATCTGATCCTGGACGGGGAGATGGAGACGGCGCTTAAGTTTGCGGCGGAAAGAGGCGTGGAAGTGGCGCTGATCCTGCCGGGGATTCCTGACAAGCGGATTCCCTATGCACTGGCCAAGACCCACTATGCTTCCTTGCTGGAATCGGGCGTGAAGATCTTCGAGTATACGCCGGGATTTGTCCATGCGAAGGTATTTGTCAGCGACGACAGGGAGGCGGTGGTAGGCACCATCAATCTGGATTACCGGAGCCTGTATCACCATTTCGAATGCGCCACCTATCAGTACGATACGGACTGCATCCCGGAGATCGAGGCGGATTTCCAGGCGACGCTTAAGCAGTGCAGGCAGGCGACGAAGGAGACGGTGCGGCAGGAGAAGTGGACGGTGAAGCTGCTGGGGAGTCTGATGAAGGTGGCGGCGCCGTTGTTGTGACCTGACCAGGCAGGAAGAAAGGCTGGTGAATGTTATGGGCGGAACGATCATTGAGACAGAGTCTGAGAAATGGATGCGCCAGGGTATGCAGCAGGGCATGCAGCAGGGTATGCAGCAGGGGCAGGCAAAAATGCTTATTGAGATAGGACATGAAGATGGGTTGGATGACACAACGATCCTGCAAAGAATACAGGAGAAGATTGGTATGTCTTTGGAAGAGGCGATCGCGTGTATGAAAAAATATGGATGCATTGATCTGGAGATCACGCTGTGATCATCTGGTCCTTAACCGCTTCAACTTCTGATTTATGTATTGTGTGATAACAGCAATTACCAACAAAGAAAGACAGACACCGCATAGGACCAATAGCAGAGAGGCGAAATCTGTCTCCTTAACCTCGAATATGCCATAGATAAACCTTCCCCTTAACTTTCCGACTATGTAATCAAAAATAAGATAGAACAGCACGGGGAATGGTGTGAGCAGTATTTGCTTTGATCTTTTTGTGTCATCGATGAAAACCAGATAGTAAATCAGAAACAGGAGCGGATTTACCAGATGTAAGAAGAAAAAGGCGCCATGAAAATTAAAATGTCCGATGCATGATATGATGCAGACAAGCAGAATCGTCACAAGCCACATATGATAAATAACACTCGGAATTTTAATCTTTTTCTTTGCTGTATTTATTCCGGTAAAAAGCAGTAAAATACCGGTACATAAATTAGAGATACATGTCAATTCAAGTGTATATTCCGGAATGGGCATGTATCCGATCAGAACACTGCCTCAAAAAAGAATACCTAACGCGATGCTTATAGATGCTTTTCTGCTTTTCTCCATTTTTACCTCTTTTACCTCTGCGTGGATATTGCTGGCTATGTCTGCAATATCCCTGAATGCGTAATGGAAGTTTCAACTTCCAAACTTTCTATGTGAACTCTTTTTCCCTATTATAGTAAACGATCTAATAAATGGCCGCTTCCCGCAGCAGACAATCAGACAGACTTCCTGACCGCATTGTCGTAGAAGCGGAAATGATCGGGTCGGTGCCTGGACTGGGTATATTCAAACATTACGCCGTCGCTGTTGTAGGTCTGGCTGCTGACCACTGCCATGCAATTATAATCTTCTGCGTTCATTTTCAGATATTTCTCATCGATCTGTGTCATCTTTTCCACGGTCATGATCCGTTTGCTGTTCACGATCGTCATATGCAGCGTATTTTCCAGATAATGATAGATGGAGTTTTCCGCGATCTCTTTGGTGAGGCCGGGGACGGCTTCTTTCAGGAAGTAATTATGGTTCAGGATCAGCGGCATATCGTCCAGGTAGTGGAGCCGCTGGATATAGTAGATCTGCGTTCCCGCAGGAAAGCCAGTGGTCTGGGCCTGTTTCTCACTTATCGCAAATTCGGTAAAGAGAAGGACGCTTGTATGGGGATGATGACCGTTGCGGAGGGCTGATTCCCGGAAGCTCTCGATCTCTCCGATGGTGAAGGCGGTCTGCGTTATGGGTTGATAGATATTGCGGACGCCCTTGCCCTGCATGGTCTGCACATAGCCGTCGGTCACCAGGAGACTGACGGCCCGGCGCAGGGTATTGCGGGAGCAGTCATAAGTCCGGATCAGGGTGTTTTCCGATGGGAGAAGTTCCTGATAGGCGAAAACATCGTTTTCAATTTTCTGCTTTAAATCTTTATAGATCGTTTCGTAGATGGCTTTTGGCATGAAAGGTTCCTTTCTTAATAGTGGAAGTAGTAAATGTATGATTCCATTATAAAAATGGAAAATGCAAAAGTCAATTACTTGTTTAAACAAGTTTAGAGGCGATGGACAGGAGAAACGACGCGCTCACGTAGCGCGGAATCAAAAAAGGCGGAGGAATGGAGGATTCAGAATGGGTAAGTATGCGGAGGATGCAAGACAGCTGCTGCAGCTGGTAGGCGGCAAAGAAAATATCGCAGCGGTTTCGCATTGTATGACAAGAATGCGTTTTGCGCTGGTAGAGCCGGGCAAGGCGGATGTGAAAGCAATTGAAGCCATGAAGGCAGTCAAGGGAAGTTTTACGCAGTCGGGACAGTTTCAGGTCATCATCGGGAATACGGTAGCCGATTTCTACAATGACTTTGTGAAAGAGGCGGGGATTGAGGGCGTATCGAAGGATGCCGTCAAGCAGGCGGCCAAGAAGAATCAGAACGTGCTGCAGCGGGTGATCACGGCACTGGCAGAGATCTTTGCCCCACTGATTCCGGCGATTATCACGGGAGGTTTGATCCTTGGTTTCAGAAACTGTATCGACAGCCTGTATCTGTTCGAAAACGGAACGAAGACGTTGTGCGATATCAGCCAGTTCTGGGCAGGGATAGACAGTTTCCTGTGGCTGATCGGGGAGGCGGTGTTCCATATGCTTCCGGTGGGGATCTGCTGGTCGGTGACCAGGAAGATGGGCACGACGCAGATGCTTGGCATTGTCCTTGGTCTGACACTGGTGTCCGGGCAGCTGTTAAATGCTTACGCGGTTGCAGGAACCGCGGCGGCGGATATCCCGAAGTGGAATTTCGGCAGCTTTCAGGTCAATATGATCGGCTATCAGGGGCAGGTGATCCCGGCGATCCTGGCGGCATTTACGCTGGTCTATCTGGAGAAATTCTTCCGCAGGATCACGCCGCAGGTCATCTCCATGATCGTAGTGCCGTTCTGCAGTCTGCTATTATCGGTGATGGCGGCGCATTTTATACTGGGGCCCATCGGCTGGAAGATCGGCGCGGCGGTTTTTTCCCTCGTATTTGCGGGTATTACAGGAACCTTTAAGGTGGTGTTTGGCGTAGTCTTCGGCGCTGTCTACGCACCGCTTGTCATCACGGGACTGCACCACATGTCGAACGCCATCGATCTGCAGCTGATCGCGGATTACGGCGGAACCATGCTGTGGCCGATGATCGCTTTATCCAATATCGCGCAGGGTTCTGCGGTCCTTGGCATGATCTGGCTGCAGAGAAAAGATCCGGAAGCGCAGGAAGTCAATGTTCCGGCCTGTATTTCCTGTTATCTCGGCGTCACGGAACCGGCTATCTTCGGTGTTAACTTAAAGAGAGGCTTTCCGTTTGTCTGCGGTATGATCGGTTCCGGCATCGCGGCGGTCGTCTGTGTGGCCACGGGAACCACGGCGAATGCGATCGGGGTAGGCGGCCTTCCGGGTATCCTGTCCATCCAGCCGCAGTTCATGATTTCCTTTGCAATCTGTATGGCAATCGCACTTGCAGTGCCGTTCTTCCTGACCGTAGTCGTGGGAAAGAGACGGATGCAGACAGAGCAGACAGATGAGACTGCGGAACCGGTCAAGACCGCAGACGGAACAGGCAGGAGTGCGGCGCCGGAAAAGCTGAGCGCGTTTTTATCCGGGAAAGCGATCCCGCTGGCGGAAGTGGGGGACGGTGTTTTCTCGGAAGGGATCATGGGTGACGGCATGGCGATCCTGCCGGAAGGCGAAATCTTATATGCGCCGGCAGACGCCGAGGTTGCGGTGGTGATGGCAGAATCCAGGCACGCCTGCGGACTGCGGCTTGCAAACGGGATGGAAGTGCTGCTGCACATCGGTATTGATACCGTGAGCATGAACGGGGACGGATTCGAATATCTGGTGCAGGAAGGGCAGCAGGTCAGCGCCGGGACGCCGCTTATCCGGTTTGACAGAGCGAAGATCAAGGCGGCAGGGCATCCGGATGTGACGGTGTGTGTTGTCACCGAGGAAGGAAGCGCGCAGGACATCCGGTTCCATACAGGAATGCAGGTTCGCGCAAAAGAGTCGGTGGTGGCAAGTTTCAGGAACAGGGAAGACGGAGGAATCTGAGGAATCACCGCCTCGCAGGTGCAGACTTATGACACGGACGGGGCAGCAGAAAGGAAGGGAAGACAGGATGACGGATTTCAGAGATAAAGTGGTTTATCAGATCTACCCGAAGTCATTTCGGGATACGAACGGGGATGGCTTTGGAGACATCCCCGGCGTGATCGGGAAATTGGACTACCTGCAGGAATTGGGAGTGGATTATCTGTGGCTGACGCCTTTTTTTATCTCGCCGCAGAGAGACAACGGATACGATGTGGCGGATTACCGGAAGATCGATCCGCAGTTTGGAACGATGGAGGATCTGGAGGAACTGATCAGGCGCAGCGGGGAGCGGGGGATGGGCATTATGCTGGATATGGTGTTTAATCATACGTCCACCCGGCATGAATGGTTTGAAAAGGCGCTGGCGGGAGAGGAGAAATATCAGCAGTACTATATTTTCAAGGAGGGGACGCCGGACCGGGCGCCTACCAACTGGCAGTCCAAATTCGGGGGCTCCGCATGGGAATATGTCCCTGCCCTGGGCAAATGGTATCTTCGCCTGTACGATGTGACCCAGGCAGATTTAAACTGGGATAACCCGGAAGTAAGGGAGGAACTGAAAGAGATCCTGCGATTCTGGAAGGGAAAAGGCATTCAGGGATTTCGGTTCGATGTGATCAATCTGGTCTCCAAGCCGGAACGGATGGAGGATGATCTGGAAGGAGACGGGCGGCGTTTCTACAGCGACGGTCCCCATATTCACGAATATCTGAAAGAACTGGTGGCGGACGCGGGAATCGAGGAGTTTGTGACGGTGGGTGAGATGTCTTCCACATCGCTTGCGCACTGTATCCGGTATTCCGCACCCCGGGAAAAAGAGCTTTCCATGTGCTTTAATTTCCATCATCTGAAGGCGGATTATAAGGATGGCGACAAGTGGGGGCTTATGGATACGGATTATAAGAAGTTGAAGGAACTCTTCATCGAGTGGCAGATGGGTATGCAGGAAGGCGGTGGCTGGAATGCGCTTTTCTGGTGTAATCATGACCAGCCCAGGATCGTAAGCAGACTGGGGGATGAAGGTCCTTACTGGAAGGCGTCGGCCAAAATGCTGGCAGGCATGATCCATCTGATGCGCGGCACACCGTATATCTATCAGGGGGAGGAGATCGGGATGCTGAACGCCCACTATCCTTCCATAGACCGGTACCGGGATGTGGAAAGCCTGAATTATTATCAGATCCTGTTGGAGCGGGGCAGGACGGAGGAAGAGGCGCTGACAGTCCTGGCAGCCAGATCCCGGGACAATGGCAGAACGCCCATGCAGTGGACTGGAGAACGGTACGGGGGCTTTTCGGAGGCAGAACCGTGGCTTCCCATGTCCGATGCCTTTCGGAGTGAGATCACGGTGGAAGCGCAGAGAAAGGACGAAGATTCCATTCTTGCCTTTTATAAGAAGCTGATTGCCATGCGGAAGCGGTATCCGGTGATCGCAAGAGGTGAGATCTCTTTTGAAGAGACGGAAACGGATCTGGTGATGGCCTACGTAAGAACACTGGGAGAACAGCAGATCGTCGTGATCTGTAACCTGGACAGGGCAAGACAGAGTATTCGCCTGAAAGATGCGTGGCGTGCGTATCAGGTGCTGTTGGAAAATTACGCGGACCGGGAAAAAGACGTGGCTGCGGCAGAAGAGCGCTACATCCTGGAGCCCTATGAACATCTGGTTCTTGGAAATATGGGAATATCATGAAATTCCGATATTCCCATAAAGCGGATAAAAGTGGTAGAATAGGGATAAGATGATTGAAAAGGAAATCCGGTGGGAGGACAGACCGTTTATGTACAGCGCAGATAAAAGGAACAGGAAGCCGTTGGGAGCCAGGACAGAGGACGAACTGATGAAATATATCCTGCAGGAGCCGGTGGAGCCGGGACAGAAGATCCCCAATGAATTCGAACTGGCCGAGCGGTTCGGCGTGGGCAGGAGTACGATCAGAGAAGCGGTGAAGGGCCTGGTATCCCGGGGGATCCTGGAGGTGCGCAGAGGTTCCGGCACTTATGTGATCAATACCAATTCCATAGAGGTTGACCCGCTGGGGTTCGGTAAGATCGAAGACAAATATAAGCTGGCGCTGGATCTGTTCGAGGTGCGGCTGATGATCGAGCCGGAGATTGCGGCGCTGGCCTGCAGGAATGCGTCCGGGGAGGAACTTAAACTCTTAAAGCGGCTGTGTGACGAGACGGAACAGCTGTACCGAAGTAACCGCAACCATATCAGCAAGGATATCGAATTTCATACCTGTATTGCCCGCTGCAGCAAAAACCAGGTGGTGGAGACATTGATCCCGGTTATAAATACGGCAGTCTATACCTTCGCCAATCTGACGCATCATATGCTGATGGAGGAGACGCTGAAGACGCACCGGGCGGTGACGGATGCCGTGCTGAAGCGGGATTCGGTGGGCGCCAGATGCGCCATGATGATGCATCTGACGTATAACAGGCAGGCGATCATGAAGATTATCGAGGAGAGAGGGCTGGAATAGAGGAATCTTATGTCGGTTCCCATAGATTGACAGGAAAACTGGGTAAGAGTATTCTGCCAAGAAGAGAATAGGGAGAGAGTGGTGGTATGTCGCAAAGTGTAAATGAAATATTACGGAAATATGTGGATGATGTGCGTAAATTATATGGAGGCCGGTTAAAAAATGTAATTTTATATGGTTCCTATGCAAGAGGCGATTTTCAGGAAGATTCAGATATTGATATTATGATATTAGTCGATCTGGCAGATGAAGAGATCAGAGAAAGGGGACGGCGGCTTTCAGATGTGACATTTGACTATAATTTCGACTATGGTTTAATGATAATGCCGATTGTCAAAAATCTGGATCACTTTAACAGATGGCTTAGAGCATATCCGTTTTATTATAATATCAAGAAAGAAGGAGTAGAACTTTATGCAGCTTGATCTGGATGACAAGGGTGGCGCAAAGGAATTAGCGGCATATAGGCTTCATACGGCAAAAGAGGATTTGGAGGCTGCACGCATGAACTATGCGAGCGGGCAATACAGGACATCTAATAACAGGGCCTATTATGCGATTTTCAGAGCTATATCTGCATGTCTTGCTCTGAAATTTAAAGCATACAAACAACATGCGCAGGTAATAGGAAATTTTAATAAGGATTTCGTTCATACAGGAATTTTTCATAAAGAAATAAGCAAAAAGATCAGCAGAGCGCAGGAAATACGCCATGCAAGTGACTATGATGATTTTTATATAGTTTCTGCGGAGGATGCAGAGGAGCAGTTAAGAACAGCAGAGGAAGTAGTGGTCCTGGTAGAAAGATATTTGGAGACGATTCTGTTAGATACATCAGACAACTTCGACTCTCCCACAAACGACTGAAAAAATAAATGGAAATAATAAACAAAAGATGGTGGGTATTAGCAGGAATTACCCATCATTTTTTGTGCAAAATATAGAACTGAAAATAAATACATCAGATGTCTTGAACAAAAAGCGTGGTAATTATATAATTTAGCCACAATAACATAAGACGTCAGATGTTATAGAATGTTGGGACAAACAGAAGCTCAAAAAGTATAAAAGAATCATAACCGAAAAAAGAAAGAAGGATAAGGAAAATAGGAGGGTTTAAATTATGGCTGGTGAGGCAATGGCATTAAATCCAACCAGATTGGTGATCGCGGCAATTCTGGGGCTTGCGGTATTACTTTTGTTGATCATTAAGTTTAAGGTACAGGCGATGGTTTCCATTCTGGTGGGGGCGATCGTGATCGGACTCGGGGCAGGTATGCCTTTCGAGAACATTGTGACGGCGGTAAATGACGGTATCGGAAACACATTGAAGGGAATCGCATTGTTAGTAGGCTTAGGTTCCATGTTCGGGGCGATCCTGGAGGCATCGGGCGGCGCGCAGACGCTGGCAGTCAGTATGGTACGGTGGTTTGGGGATAAAAAAGCGGCCTGGGCGTTAGGCATTACGGGCCTGGTCATCGCCATGCCGGTGTTCTTCGATGCAGGCTTGATTATTCTGATTCCACTGGCATTCTCGTTGGCGAAGAGAACGAACCGCTCTTCCCTGTTCTATGCGATCCCGCTGTTAGCAGGACTGGCGGTAGGACATGCGTTTATTCCGCCCACGCCGGGACCGGTATTGGTGGCGACCATGCTGAATGTAGAACTGGGCTGGGTGATTATGGTAGGCGTTCTTTGCGGCATCTTTGCCATGGTGGTCGCGGGGCCGGTATGGGGTTCCATCTGCGGTAATAAGTATATGGTGCCGGTGCCGGAACATGTGGCGAACCAGGCGGACTTCGACGAGTCGAAGCTGCCGAAGTTCTGGACGATCGTAGGCATCATCCTGATCCCGCTGGTACTCATTATTCTGGATTCCGTAGCGGGAGTCGTACCGGCATTAAGCGCCCTTTCGCCGATCTTCGGCTTCCTGGGAGAGCCTTTCGTGGCGCTGCTGATCGCGACGATCGCGGCGATGCTGATCCTCGGTCTGAAACATGGCTACAATATGGAAGAACTGGAGAAGATCATGACCAAGTCGCTGGAGCCTACCGGACTGATCCTGTTGGTAACGGCCTGCGGCGGTGTGCTGCGGTATATGCTGCAGTATTCGGGGCTAGGTGATCTGATCGGCAATGCGGTGTCTTCGGCGAATCTGCCGATCGTGGTGGTGGCGTTTATCGTGGCGGCATTAGTCAGGATCTGTGTGGGTTCCGCGACGGTGGCCATGACGATGGCAGCAGGCATTATCGCGGCAATGCCGGGGATCGCGGATCTGTCTCCGTTATATCTGGCCTGCACAACTGCGGCAGTGGCAGGCGGCGCGACGGTATGTTCCCATTTCAACGACTCCGGGTTCTGGCTGGTAAAGTCGCTGGTGGGAATGGATGAGAAGACGACGCTTAAGACATGGACGATCATGGAGACGCTGGTGGGCGGAACCGGATTCGTGGTGGCGCTGATCATCTCGTTCTTCGCGTAGCGTGAAGGGATGTTAATAGTGCGGATATTCTCTGTGCAGAGAGGTGACTGTTTGGGTGTGGGGAAAAGGCAGGGCTGTGGAATGTAGAAACCGGACGTCGGTTTGGGGCTGGCCTTCCTCACACAAACAGGGCAAAGCTCCGCCGAACTAACTGCTAACTCCGACTAAGAGACTCCGGTAAACCTTCGTCTCTAAGTCTGCGTAAGCAGTGGATTTCGTCTCCGCAAAGAGCGCCCTCGAAGGGTTTGCTTAGAGGAAGGCCAGTCCCAAACCGCCTGTGCACTGAAACAGGTTTGCCACATTTAAAAAAATATAGATATACACATCTTCCGAAAGAGGTGTAAAAGGGAAAAAATATATCAGATGACCGTGTTGAAGCGTGTCAGCGGGAATATAAGAAAAGATTTAAGAAAAGGAAAGGAGAAGAAGGGGTATGGAATTAAAAAGTCAGGAAATGCGTAAGCTGGCGCCGGAACTTGATCCGCTGCGGATCGGGACGGGGTGGAAGCCGGAGGATCTTTCGAAGGTGCAGGTGATGATCGAGAGCACTTACGGCGACAGCCATCCGGGAAGCGGACATTTAAACCTGTTGGTGGAAGAGGTGAAGAAGGGTGTCGAGGAGGCCGGCGGACATGGCGCAAGGTATTACTGTACGGATATCTGCGACGGTGAGAGCCAGGGGACGGACGGCATCAATTACAGTCTGGCGAGCCGGGAGATGATCGCCAATATGATCGAGATCCATGCGGGCGCCACGCCTTTTGATGCGGCAGTCTATCTGGCAAGCTGCGACAAGGGGATGCCGGCGAATCTGATGGGGCTGGCGAGAGCGAATGTGCCCTGCGTGGTAGTGCCGGGCGGTACCATGAATGCCGGGCCGGAGATGCTCACCTTAGAGCAGCTGGGCATGTACAGCGCCAAATACCAGCGCGGTGAGATCGATGAGGAGAAGCTGAACTGGGCGAAATGCAACGCCTGTCCCAGCTGCGGGGCATGCTCCTTTATCGGTACGGCTTCCACGATGCAGATCATGGCGGAGGCGCTGGGCCTGGCGCTGCCGGGCAGCGCACTGATGCCGGCCACGAGTCCTGACTTGCTGCGGTTTGCCAGAGAGGCAGGAGCGCAGGCGGTGAAGCTGGCTACGATGCCGCATATGCGTCCCAGTGAGATGATCACCATGGATAGCTTCGAGAATGCGATTCTGGTGCATGCGGCCGTGTCCGGCAGCACCAACTGTCTGTTGCATATCCCGGCGATCGCGCACGAATTCGGGCTGGAGGTTACGGGCGATACGTTTGACAGGCTGCATAGGAATGCCAGATATCTTCTGGATGTGCGCCCGGCAGGACGCTGGCCGGCGGAGTGCTTCTACTATGCGGGCGGCGTGCCGGCGATCATGGAGGAGATCAGAGAGCATCTGCATCTGGATGTGATGACCGTGACGGGCAGGACGCTGGGAGAGAACCTGGACGAATTGAAGAAGAACGGGTTCTATGAGCGGTGTGAAAAGTGGCTGCAGGAGTTCAACGAGCGGTATCATGTATCGCTGACCAGGGAAGATATCATCCGTCCTTATGATAAGGCTCTCGGGACAGACGGCAGCATCGCCATTCTGCGGGGCAATCTGGCGCCGGAGGGAGCCGTCATCAAGCATACGGCCTGTCCGAAGGAGATGTTTAAGGCCGTTCTCCGGGCCAGACCTTTTGACAGTGAGGAAGAATGTCTGGATGCGGTCCTGAAACATAAGGTGGAAAAAGGAGATGCGGTCTTCATCCGCTATGAAGGGCCGAAGGGAAGCGGTATGCCGGAGATGTTCTATACTTCCGAGGCCATCAGCAGTGACAAGGAACTGGGCAGGAGCATTGCGCTGATCACGGACGGCCGGTTCTCCGGTGCGTCCACGGGGCCGGTGATCGGACACTGCAGCCCGGAAGCGGTGGACTGCGGGCCGATCGCACTGGTGGAAGAAGGAGATCTGATCGAGATCGATGTGGAAGAGCGGAAGTTAAATATCATCGGCATTGCCGGAGAGCGCAAGACTATGGAGGAAGTGGCGGCGGTCTTAGAAGAGCGGAAGAAGAACTGGAAGCCCAGGGAGCCTAAGTATAAGAAGGGGGTCTTAAGACTGTTCAGCGAACATGCGGCAAGCCCGATGAAAGGGGCGTATTTGGAGTATTGATGCGGGTACGGACGCTTTTTAAGGGGCTCCTACGGAATCTACTTCCGCCTGTGCTGGCAGGTGCCGGCACGTAAAAATCATGAATGACATGAATAGGATGCAAGAAAGGAAAAACACATGAAAACAATAGCGGAACAATTTTATGAATACGGCGTAGTGCCGGTGGTGGTACTGGAAGATGCGAAGGACGCGCTGCCGTTAGCGGAGGCGCTGGTGGCGGGCGGACTGCCCTGCGCGGAGGTGACTTTCCGCACGGAGGCGGCGGAAGAGTCCATCCGGCTGATGAGTGAGAAATATCCCGAGATGTTGGTTGGTGCGGGAACGGTGCTGACGACAGAGCAGGTGGACCGGGCGGTGGCGGCCGGGGCGAAGTTCATCGTCAGTCCCGGCTTCGATCCGGAGATCGTGGACTACTGTCTGGAAAAGGAGATTCCTGTTTTTCCGGGATGTATTACTCCCTCCGAAGTGGCGCAGGCAGTCAAGAGGGGCCTGCAGGTGGTGAAATTCTTCCCGGCAGAGCAGGCCGGCGGCGTGGCTATGATCAAGGCTATGGCGGCTCCCTATACCATGGTGAAATTCATGCCCACGGGCGGCATCAGCGCGAAGAATCTGGCGGATTATCTTAAGTTTAACAAGATTCTGTGCTGCGGCGGAAGCTGGATGGTGAAGGGCGATATGATACGAAACGGGGAGTTTGATAAGATCCGGGAACTGACGAAGGAAGCCGTGGAACTGGCAGCGTCGATCCGGGAGCAGTAAGCCGTATCCGTCAGCAGATAAGGATGGAAGGAACACTTATGGCAACAGTTCTGCGCACTCGCTGCGCTGAAAGGATGAAAAGGAGAACACTATGGAACTGAATTTAAGACCTGAAAAAGAATGCACATATGATGCGGTGTCGTTGGGCGAGGTAATGCTGCGCCTGGATCCGGGTGAGGGACGGATCCGGACAGCCAGAAGCTTCCGGGCCTGGGAAGGCGGCGGCGAATATAACGTTGTCCGCGGGCTGCGCAGATGTTTTGGCTTAAAGACGGGCGTGATCACGGCGTTTGCGGATAATGAGGTCGGTATGCTGATGGAAGATTTCATTCTGCAGGGCGGCGTGGACACTTCCCTGATCAAATGGATGAAGACGGACGGGATCGGCAGGACCTGCAGAAACGGCCTGAACTTTACGGAGCGGGGCTTTGGCATCCGCGGGGCGGTGGGATGTTCCGACCGGGCGAATACGGCGATTTCAAAGGCTACGCCGGAGGATTTCGATTTTGAACATATTTTCGGGGAACTGGGTGTGCGCTGGCTGCATACCGGCGGCATCTATGCGGCGTTGTCCGAACAGTCCTGCGAGACGGTACTGGCGGCGATCAGGACGGCCAAGAAGTACGGAACCGTAGTCTCTTACGACTTGAACTACCGGCCTTCCATGTGGAGCGCCATCGGCGGCCTTGCCAAGGCGCAGGAAGTCAATAAGGAGATCGCGAAGTACGTGGATGTGATGATCGGTAACGAGGAGGACTTCACGGCTTGTCTCGGATTCGAGATCGAAGGCAACGACGAAAATCTGAAAGAACTGAACTTGGACGGTTATAAGAAGATGATCAACCATGCAGCGGAAGTGTATCCGAATTTCAAGGTGGTTGCCACCACGCTGCGCGAGGTAAAGACGGCCACGGTGAACGACTGGAGTGCGATCTGCTGGGCAGACGGCGAGATCTACAAGGCGAAGGACTACAAGGGACTGGAGATCATGGACCGCGTGGGCGGCGGAGACTCCTTTGCGTCCGGACTGATTTACGGCCTGATGACAACAAGCGACGCCGAGACGGCGGTCAATTACGGAGCGGCGCACGGTGCGCTGGCGATGACCACGCCGGGCGACACTACCATGGCTAGCCGGAAAGAAGTGGAAGCAATCATGGGCGGCGCAGGCGCGCGGGTACAGCGATAAGACAAGATAAGATAAGATATGATAAGAACTGCCAGAAGTGAGGTCATATCCGGCTGCTATACAGCCGGGTATGGCCGTTTCTTTGCCGTACCGTACGCAGGCAATGTTTCCGTATTCCCTGCTTTCTATTCCACTTTTTTCTATATCCACTTTTTTCTATTCCATTTTTTTCTCTATGTGTTCTTTGATAAAATCAATCCGGTCAAACACTGTCGGTTTGAAATAGCCGGAAACCGCCGCGACCAATTCCTTTTGGGGATTGATATAAATAACATTTCCGCTATTGCCGATCGCCGCATAGCTGCCCTCGTTTTCATCAAGGATCCACCATAAATAACCGTACTTCATATTTTGAAATTTTTCGCCGCAGCGCAGTCTGACCGTGGTGCTCTCTTCAAGCCATTTTTCGGAAACAATACGCTTGTTATGAAAAACGCCCTTGTTCAGACAGAGCGATCCGATCTTTGCCATTTCTTCAGCGGACAGACAGAGTCCATATCCGGCAGCCCCAACGCCCTTATTGTCTGAGAACCAGATCGTGCCTTTCGGTGTCTTTCCGACTGTAAAAGCCTTGTGCGCCTCGGCATCGGGAGCGACATATAGCTTCCTTGGTGTGATCGCCAAAGGCTCAAACAGATATTGATTTGCATAATCTGCCGTTGTCATTTGGCTTACTGCCGCGATGATACCTGTGAGAATATGAATACCGAGGGTAGCGTATTGAAATTCTCCCGTTATGCCGCGCCTGCCGCCCAGGAAATCCAGAGCGGCAATGCTCCAGTCGTCCTGCACGCATATTTTTGACCAGGGTTCCGACTTATACTTATAGGGTGCGGTCATTGTCAGAAGATTTTTCAAGGTGACTTTTTGAATGGTCTTTTCCCCTCGTTTGATCTTATAATCAGGGAAATAATCTAACACAGGATCGTCTATGCTGCCGATCAATCCCTGGTCGAGGGCGATGCCTGTCAATAAGGAGACAATGCTTTTCGTAACGGACATCGTATGTACCGTATCGTCGGCTTTGTAGCCATTCCATTGATCGCTTAGAATGGTCCTGCCGCCTTGCATCACTGTCACCTGACAGATATTTGACTGGTTATTGGCAATATAACTGTGAAATTCTGATGTATTTAGCATTTTTCCCTCCCTGACAAAATCTGTATTGTTATAAAAAGGTAATAAATATTTGCCAAATCAGACATATATGCAATCATAAATCTTCTTTGGTATCTTCTGGATGTCTGATTGTCCAACACTGCCATTCTACCATAAATTCAAATGAAATTCCACTGAATTGTGTTTGAAAATCAGACACTGGATAACTATAGAAAACAAATTTCTAATGTCGTTTGCTATAGATCCATTGACTTCTGAGTAAGACTGTGGTAGTCTATATGGTAAAGACTACTGCGGTCTTGTTTGAAAGGAGTACATGCCGTATGGATAAAAAAACCGTAAAACTTTTCGATTCTGAGTTAAAAGTCATGGACATTCTCTGGAAGGAGGGGGATGTACAGGCAAAGCATGTGGCAGAGGTTCTTATGAAAGAGGTGGGCTGGAATAAGAATACAACGTATACGCTTATTAAGCGTTGTATAAAGAAGGGGGCGATCGAACGCTCTGAGCCACATTTTATGTGCCATGCGCTTATTCCCAAGGAAGAAGTGCAGGAAGCCGAAACGGACGAACTGATCAATAAGATTTATGACGGCTCTGCGGACAAGCTGTTTGCTGCGCTGCTGAGCAGGAAGAAACTTTCTGCTGAGGAGATCGACCGGCTGAAACAGATTGTTGCGGATCTGGAATGAAATGCAATGTAATGTAATGTAATGAGGTATGATGTGGCAGTTTGTCTGCATGGGTGTATGTACTGAATACTTGTACCGTACTTTTTATGGGTATTTGTGTCAGAGATGACAGGGAGGGGTAAGCATGACTTTACTGGAAGTAAGTTTTGCCGGGGCGGTTTGCGTGATCGCGGTGGTGATGATCCGGATAATAGCACTCAATCGTCTGCCCAAACAGACTTTTGTCGTTCTGTGGGAAATAGCGCTTATAAGGCTGATCTTTCCATTTAAGATTCCGTCTGCGCTTAGTATCTATACGCTGATCGGACAAATCAGATCTATGCCTGCCTTTTTGGAAGCAGAAGCGGACAAGGCTGCCTTAGCCATATCACGGGAATCTTTTGGCATAGTGCAGGGCATGAGAGGCATGGAGTATAGCGCTTCGAGGCAGGCAGCAGTAAATCCTTTGTCTGTTTCGGTCTGGGCTGTTGTCTGGTGCGTGGGAATGCTGCTCCTGGCTGCATTTTTTATGAGATCCTACTTGCACTGCCGGCTTGTGTTTCAGACAGCGCTGCCGGTCAGGAATGCCTGCGCAGAACAGTGGATTAAAGAGCACCCGTTAAGACGGAGGATTTTGATCAGGCAGTCGGACAGAATTGCCACGCCGCTGACTTATGGCATTTTCCATCCGGTCATCCTGATGCCGAAGCAGATGGACTGGAAGAATACCGGGCAGCTACAATATATTTTCGCGCATGAGTATGAGCATATTTGTCGGTTTGATGCCCTTACGAAACTGATGGTCCTGTATGCCCTTTGCATTCACTGGTTCAATCCTTTTGTCTGGGTCATGTTCTTTCTTTTCAACCGTGATATGGAACTGGCATGTGATGAAAGCGTGATAAGACAATTTGGCGACAGGGCAAGATCTGCCTATTCCTTCGTGCTGATCGGGATGGCAGAAAGGAATAGCGGACTGATGCCGTTTTGTAATCATTTCAGTAAAAATGCTGTGGAAGAAAGGATCAATGCAATTATGAAGACAAAACAAATGACAATGATCACATCTTTATCGGCCTGCCTGATCGTACTTGTCACCGTCTGCCTGTTCGCTACGTCCGCGGTCACTTCGGCTGACAGCAACATGGAGGATGCATCTGTTGTCAGTGTTCCGGAAACCAACACAAATATGGACACAAACGCATACGCAAACACATATACAAATACAAACGGTATTGCTGCAGATAAAAAGGAACCTATGACGATCGTCCATGAAAGCGCAGCAATCCTCCGGTATGAAGACGGCGCACCTTATATTCACGATATACTGACCAACAAAACCGACAGTACCATTGTGGAAACCCAGTATTGTATGCTGGCTTATAACGAAAACGGTTCGCCGTTAAAGCTATATTGGAATTTTCTTGACAGCGGTGCGGAATGCAGCTTTGAAAATATTGTCCGGACGAAGACAAACATTTTATCCGATCAAACGGAAAAGTACCGTGGCGGCTGGTCGCTCTATGATGGTGAGATCATGAAAGAATTTCCGAAAGTCGGGAATGGCGAAGCAAGTCAGGCAGCCTATGCATTGCTTTGTTTAAAGCAGGTTGTTTTTGAGGATGGCACGGTTTGGGATAACCCGGATTATGAAGACTGGTTTGAGACGTATGCGGGGAAAGATATAGAGATAGACGAATTACAAAATTATTATCCCTATGAATACAAGATCGGATCGGAGCAAGAAACATAATTCCCTCATTTTTTTGTAAGCACTTGGTATAAATTCCCCCATTTTTTTGTAATTAGTTTAAATAATTCCCTCATTTTTTTGTAGTGAAGTTGTATTTTTGGAGAAAACGGCATATACTATAGGCAGAACCGTGTTTGCGGGGAAGTGAGGGTGCTATGGTTTATCTGAAACGAAAAATAGATACTTTTCTGACGGAGTGGAAGCGCGAGCCGGGGCACAAGCCGCTTATCGTCAAGGGACCGCGGCAGGTGGGCAAGACGGAGTCGATCAGAAGGTTCGGAGAGCAGAATTACAAATGCGTGGTGGAGATCAACTTTGTGGAAGAGCCGAAGTATAAGATGATCATCGCGGACGGGTATAAGGCGGCGGACCTGATCCGGAATATATCCCGTATGGATCCGGCGAAGCGGTTTGAGGAGGGAGAGACACTGCTTTTTTTTGATGAACTGCAGGAGTTTCCGGAGATTGCGACGGCGCTTAAGTTTTTCGCCCAGGACAATAGATACGATGTGATCTGCAGCGGTTCCATGCGGGGGATCCATTATGGAAGGATCGAGAGTAACAGTGTGGGATATAAAACGGATTATGCGATGTATTCCCTGGATTTTGAGGAGTTTCTTTGGGCGAAAGGATATGGGGAGGACATTGTGGACGAACTGCTTGGCCACATGCAGGATGAAAAGCCTTTTAATGAGGCGGAATTGTCCGTCTACGGCGGTCTGTTCCTGGATTATTGCACTCTGGGCGGGATGCCGGCCGTGGTCAGGGAGTATATCGTGAAGGACAGCTTCGAGGGGTCTCTGGCGATCCAGCGGCAGCTTCTTACGGATTATGAGGAGGATGTCCGTAAGTATGCGCAAGGGATGGACCAGACGCGGATCCTCAATGTCTTCCGGCAGATTCCGGTACAGCTTTCCAAAGACAATAAGAAATTCCAGATCTCTAAGGTGGCTTCCGGCGCCCGCTTCAAAGATTACAGGGGATGTATCGAGTGGCTGGCGGATGCGGGGATGATCAATGTCTGTTACTGTATGCATTTTCCGGAGCTTCCGTTGAAAGGAAATTATGACGAGACAAAATATAAGATCTATTTCGCGGACAGCGGACTTCTTGTCGCCATGTTGGACGAGGAAGCGCAGGAGGATCTTCGGGCAAATCGGAATCTGGGGGTCTATAAAGGAGCGCTGTATGAGAATGTGGTGGGAGAGGCGCTTGTAAAAAGCGGGTATGATCTCTATTATTATAAGCGTGAGGATTCTACGTTGGAGGAGGATTTCTTCGTCCGGACGGCGAAGGACCTGATTCCTGTGGAGGTGAAGGCGACAAACGGCCGTGCGAAGTCTCTGCGGACGCTGATCAAAGGGGATAAGTATGAGGATATCCGCTATGGGATCAAGTTTACGGGCGGCAATGTGGGATATGACGATCAGATCTATACGTTTCCGTATTTTTGCGCTTTTTTGTTGAAGCGGTATCTGAAAGGCAGGTAAGATCAGGGACTATCATATTGCAAAGAGGGAATGAGCGCTAGACAAAGATATGGCGATCTACGGCGTCGATAAATCGGAATTGAGGATATTTGATTATGAATAAGATGTGGCCAGAATTGAATAAAGCAATGCAAGCGCAGATCAAAAAGAAAGATACTTTTGAAGCGGGTATTGACACATTATTTGATTTGCGAAATCAATTAATGGAAATTTTAACATCATTTCATGAGGAATTAAGCAGAGACGATTTTGACGCAATTCCATTTATAGATGCAAATGGTTATCATAGTAAAACGATCGCGTATTCCATTTGGCATATTTTCCGTATTGAAGATATCGTTGCGCATACATTGATCAGTGAGGATGAGCAAGTGTTTTTTTCAGGCAATTATCAGGAACGTATCCATTCGCCTATAATCACAACAGGAAATGAACTTGTAAAAGAGCAGATTGCAGATTTTTCAAAACAACTTAATATGAAAGAACTTTATTCCTATATTTGTGAGGTAAAGGACAGCACCGAGAAGATCATCAGTAGTTTACACTATGATGGATTGAAAAAGAAAATATCAGAAGAAAGAAAAGAACAATTAGAATTATTAAATGTTGTAAGTAGGGATGAAAAAGCAATTTGGCTTATTGAGTATTGGTGCGGTAAAGATATTCGGGGGCTAATACAAATGCCGTTTTCAAGACATTGGATTATGCACATAGAAGCGAGTTTGCGTATAAGAAATAAGATACATTCATAAGTACATACTTCGGTTTGTTAAAAGATTAGAAAACGAAAAAACGGCAGTTAAAGGAATAGGGGAGCCATGGCGGAGTTAACATCTATGATGAATATTGGTAAGGAGATGGCGAAAAAGCTAAATTCTGTGGGGATTGGTTCGGCGGAGGAATTGGTTCGTCTGGGGGCGGAGCAGGCTTTCCTGGAAGTGAAGGGAAGGTATCCGAATGTCTGTCTGGTTCATTTGTATGCGCTGGAAGGTGCGGTTTGTAATGTGGAGTTCAACAGTCTTCCGGAGGATAGGAAAAGGGAATTGAAAGAGTTCAGTGATTTTTTGAAGAACAAATAAAAGGAAGAGAAAAACCCGGGAGGGAATAAGACAGGAGGCAGTGGAGGGTAATGGAGAATCCGCAGAAAGATCCTTTTGAGGAATATTTAAGAGAAACGGAACCGGGGAAACGAGACCGCGGATATGCCTGGCATACGGCAATCGGCCTGCAGGCGGTAGACGGACTGATTCCGTCCGACTATCTGAAAGAGACTGCAAAGAAGAATATTGAGGGTGATATTTCGCTGGATCAGGCGCAGACGTTGATCGAGGCGTATTATCAGGAGAATCCGAAAAGGGAGGAAGAACGGACGAAAGAGGCGGATCTTGTCTCGGTGCGGATAGCCATGCTGCTTTCGGAAAAGGCTTTTGTTTTCTCCAGCGCGCAATATCTGTCAATTCACAGAAGATTATTTGAAGGGATCTATGCACATGCCGGTAAAATCAGAGATTATAATATAACAAAGAAAGAGTGGGTGTTGGATGGAGATACCGTAATCTATGGCGGGGCGTCGGAACTTAAGGCTACGCTGGAATATGATCTGTCACAGGAAAAAGGCTACAGTTACAGAGGACTTACCATGACGGAGGTGATACGGCATCTGGCCGTGTTTGTGGCAAGGCTTTGGCAGATTCATATTTTCGGGGAAGGGAATACGAGAACGACCGCTGTCTTTTTTATTCAATATCTGAGAACGCTCGGTTTTGCCGTGACGAATGATATCTTTGCCAGGCACGCATGGTATTTTCGCAATGCCATGGTGAGAGCGAATTATAACGATTTGAAGCGGGGGATTCATGAAACGACTGTGTATCTGGAACTTTTCTTAAGGAATTTGCTGCTTGAGGAGCGCCACGAACTTCATAATCGCGCGATGCATATCAGCGGAGCATTCTCTTTCGTGCCGGAGCAGGATGACCCAATAAATGACCCAATAAATGACCCAATAAATGACCCAATAAAATTATCGGACCGGGAGAAGCTGCTTCTGCAGCAGCTTCGCAGATCGCCGGATCTGACAAGAAAAGAACTGGCAGAGATTCTGCACTGCTCGGAGAGTACGGTAAAAAGAATCCTGCAGAGTCTGTCTGAAAGAAAAGTGATTCTGCGCATCGGCTCGCGGAAAACGGGTGCGTGGGTGATCGGTGATTCTGTTGATCCGGAGAAAGAGAGGAAATAAGATCAGTTCAGTGTATTTCCTGCGCTGAACTGATCTGACTGGTTCTGTCCGGCGTTATCTCTTTGGAACTCCAGGATGTCTCCTGGCTGGCAATCCAATACGTCGCAGATCGCGTTTAGTGTTGAAAAGCGAATAGCGCTCACCTTACCTGTTTTTATCTTCGATAAGTTCACATTTGCGATCCCCACCTGCTCGGCTAAGTCGTTCAATGAAATTTTTCTGTCCGCCATAACGCGGTCTAATCTTAAAATAATGGCCATAGTAATCTCTCATTAATTCCTTATAATGTTTCATCCACCTGGTTTTGTAACTCACAGCCATATGCATAAAGCTGTACGATCCCCCAGAAGACAAATCCGGCGATAATGCCTAATCCGATGCTGCTCTGCAGGATCAAAAGGGCCGCCAGTATGGAAACAGTCTTCAGATCTTTTACTGTTTCCGGCAAAAACGGGGAATATTCGGCGGAAAATCTTCTGAATATTTTAACAATCAGGTACATGATCCATGTTATCATGAATGAGACTACTATGCCAGACAGTAATACTACATAAATGGCTGCCGTGATCTGACCTCTGTCGGCCAGCAGACTGCCCCAGAATCCCATATTGCGAAAATCAAGATCTATCTGGGAATCTAAGGTGATCAGATGGAGTATATCATGCACAATAAACAGCAGGATCGTGGCGATTATAAGAAATCCTGTCATGAGTCCGGAGATGATCTGGAATCCGATTCCGATCTTTTCAATGTCTTTACTTGTCTTTTTGATGTCTTCTAATCTGCTCATGGTGTGTGCTCCTCTCCGTTCGATGGACTGCCCGTAATCCTGTAAGGTGGTTCGTATCCTGGTCAATTCTTCTCCTGGTTTACGGATCTTTACTTTGCGGTTACATTTATTATAGCATAAAATATATGTTTATCAACTATTTTTTAATGTTTATCATAAAATAGTATATGATATATGTAAAATACGAGGCGGATGGAGGGATGGCATGACGGACAATGGAGCAGGACAGAACGGGATTAGAACGGATACAGGAGCGTGGAAGAGTGGCAATATAATAGGTAGAGCATTTGCAACGGTAGAGCATTTGTAACCAGATTGTAACATCTTGCCTTTATGATAAATACAGGAATTGATTTTTAACTTGTTTTTAAAAAAAATGACAGACAAGGAGACGCAGGCGGTATGGAAATCTTGAAGGCAGTACATCTTAAGAAGTATTATGGAAGCGGGGAGAATCTGGTCCGGGCGGTGGACGATGTCAGTTTCGGCATCGAGAAGGGCAGTTTTACGGCCATTGTGGGGACGTCGGGCAGCGGCAAGACGACATTGCTTAACCTGATCGGCGGACTGGACTATGCGGATGCGGGGGAGGTCATCATAGACGGGCATTCGATCATGGAGATGACGAAGGAGGAGCTGACGGTATTCCGGCGCCGGAATATCGGCTTCGTCTTCCAGAATTACAATCTGATCTCGGTACAGAATGTGTATAAGAATATCGTGCTTCCGATCAGGCTGGACGGCAGGAAACCGGACCGTGACTATATCGCGGGGATCTGTGAGCAGCTGGGCATCGAAGGGAAGATGGATCGTTATCCAAATCAGCTTTCCGGCGGGCAGCAGCAGAGAGTGTCCATCGCCCGGGCCATTGCGGCCAAGCCGGCGGTACTTCTGGCGGACGAACCGACGGGTAATCTGGATTCCAGGACCAGCGCGGAGGTTATGGGACTGCTGAAGATGACGTCCAGGGAGTTCAACCAGACGATCATTATGATCACCCACAACGATGCCATCGCACAACTGGCGGACCGGGTGATCCATATCGAGGACGGTAAGCTGGTGAGAG
The DNA here is from genome assembly GCA_947564645.1 of uncultured Lachnospiraceae bacterium. GTDB lineage: Bacteria > Bacillota > Clostridia > Lachnospirales > Lachnospiraceae > UBA3282. The sequence continues at coordinate 26,344 of CANOCU010000006.1, read as the reverse complement.
AGCGGAAGGAACAGGCGGAGATATGCGAGGACGGCAAGCCGGTGAGAGAGCGTAAGGAACAGGCGGATGTATGCGAGGACGGCAAGTCGGTGAGAGAGCGGAAGGACCGGACGGAGGTATGCGAAGCCGGTGCTGACAGGAAGGGAAGGCCGGAAGGTTCGAGCGGCAGACCCGGAGGGGAGGTGCAGGCATGAGCGTGATGTTCAGAAATTCGGATCAGAAGCTGGAAAAAGAATTGGCCTGGGACGATTACAGGGCGCATCCGGTACGCAACAGGCTTGCGGTACTAGCCGTGGCGCTGACGGCGGTGCTGATCGTCGTTATTTTTACGGTGGGGATCGGTTTTATGACGGCGCAGACGCGCTCCATGGGGGCGTCGCCGGGGCCGGGTGCGGACAGCGCCATGATTCTGGGGGACGAGGAGATCCTTGCGCGGGCGAGAACTCTGCCTCAGGTGGACTGGGCGGCTTATGTTATGCGGTGCAGCACCAGTTATTTGCATAACCGGGAATTTTCCGGTCTGGATGTGCGGCTGTTCGCGGCGGATGAAGTGCATTATGAGAAAAATATGGTGGATCTGATCAAGGGCCGGTATCCGGAAAGCGCCGACGAGATCCTGCTGTCCGATACCATGTCAGAGCGGCTGGGACTGGGAGAGGAACTGAATGTCTCCTATGATCTGGTGGTGTTGGTGCAGGGAGAGGCCGAGGGGGAGCAGGCAGAGCAGACGATCCCCATGACGGTGTGCGGCTATTACAGGAACCCGCTGCGCGGTGTCGCGGATATCTACGAGGAGATCTATACGGGCAAAGCCTTTATCGGGAAATATAATCCGGGACTGATCGGGGGATATGACCAGATCTATGTGAAGCTGAATAATCTGAATCCTCTGAAGCTGGGGACGGATAAGCATGAGAAGCTGACGGAAGTGAATGAACAGGCGGGCGGAAATGGCATCCAGTATAAGGCCAGCGATATGTCTTATGCGGTTCTTGTCCCGATCGCCCTGCTGCTCTTGTGCGTGATGCTCTGCGGGTACTTTTTTATCTATAATATATTCGATATATCGATTGAGAATGACATCCGCTTCTACGGGGAACTGAAAACGATCGGTATGACAAGACGGCAGCTTAAGCGGATGCTGTTATGGCAGATGAACCGGATCGCCCTGCTCGGCATTGTTCTGGGCGGCAGTGTCGGATATGTTGTCGGACGGATGGCGGCAGGCACGGTTCTGAACTCTTTCGCGGATGGGATCGTTGCTTATTATCGGCCGGCAGGGTTTGTGCAGGTATTCGTGCTGGGCGCGGTTTTTTCCTGGATCACGGTGCTTGTCAGCACCAGGAAACCCTTCCGGATCGCCAGCAGGATCTCTCCTGTGGAGGCGGCCAGATATCGCGGAAAGAAGAAAAAAGGCGTTTTCTCGGTGGTATCGTTTGCCTTGAGCGGCATTCTGTTTCTGGTGGTGTATACGATCTCCATGGGATATTCGGTGGAGGTGCATACGGCGGAGCACAACGGAACGGATTTCAGGGTGCGGCAGAAGTTAGTCAATTTCGGGTCGGAGGAGCCTTATCAGCCCATCAGCAGGGAACTGGTACAGAAGCTGCAGGCGCAGGAGTTTGTGGAGGACTTCCGCATCTTCTATATGGCCAGATCGCAGCCGGACTGGGTGATTTATAACGGAGGTTATTTTTACGGCACGTCTTGTGGAGAGATCGCGGCGCAGGGGGAACTGGCGCGTGACAGGCAGGCCTATGTGGACAGCGTGGAGCGGCAGATGGGCGGCGATCCCTGGCATAGTCTTCCCGGGAAAAATGAGCGGGGCAATTATCCGGTCACCGTGACCGGATTTGATGCGGACTATCTTGACCATGAAAGTCAATATTTCACCGTGCTGGAGGGAGAACTGGACGCTGAGGCGTTTGCGCAGGGAAACTATATGATCTACAATCGTTCCCATTATACGAATGATCTGACGCAGAGCGAGGGCATGGAATACCAGGTGCATGCGGGTGACCGGGTGGCGGTTACATTCTATGACAGCGCGGCGGACCGCTATGTGGAGCGGGAGTTTACGGTGATGGCGTTGGTGACCTGCCATAATATCTACTCGACGGATAATCTGGGAGAGTCGAACATCTGGCTGACGGACGATACTTTCCAGGAGATTTATCCGAATTATGAGGATCTGGTGGGGTGCATCTGCTTTAATGCATCTGGAAAAAGGCAGGACGGGACGGCGCTTTCCGAGAAGGAGCAGTACGAGACGATCGCCAGACTTTTGCAGGAAGACGGGAATCTGCAGCTTATGCTTGACGCCGCTTATGTGAGCCGGACGCAGAATGCGGAGACGAAGCGGGCGATGACGGCCTTCGGGCTTCTGTTGGTGTTGATCGTGGGAATGATCGGCGTGGCCAATATGGTGAATACGGTGACCACGGATGTGATGGCCAGAAAGGTGGAGTATGCGGCCATGCAGTCGATCGGGATGACCGGGCGGCAGATGCGTAGAGACATTTTCGGGAAATATGCCGGGCTTGTCGCCTCGGCGCTTGGGATTGCGGCCGTGGCGGGCGCAGCGCTGTCTTACAGGGTTGGAGAGCAGCCGTTATTTAATTTCGAGGTGTCGGCGTTTGTACAGGCGTTGGTGATCTTCCTGGGGATTTCGGCCGCACTGTGCGGGGTGATGGCGCAGGTACTGACCTGGGGGATGAACCGGAAGTCGGTCGTGGAGAGGCTGAGGGAAGTGGTGTGATGGAGAAACGTATTCTGGTAGTGGAGGATGACCGGGCGTTGAATGAGGGGATCGTTTTTGCGCTGCGGCGGGAGGGGTATCTGGTGCACGGCGCTTACAGTCTGCGGGAGGCGCGGGGAAAGCTGGGAGAACCGATGCATCTGATCCTGCTTGATATCAATCTGCCGGACGGGGACGGCAGGGAATTTCTGGGAAATGTGCTGTCCGGGCAGCCGGCGCCGGTGCTATTACTGACGGCCAGGGACTCGGAGGAGGATATGCTGCAGGGGTTTCGGGCGGGATGTGACGATTATATTACGAAGCCTTTTTCCATGCCGGTGCTGCTCATGAAGATCGCGGCGGTCTTGAAGCGCAGCGAGGGCGTGTCCCGGCAGATCTATACGAATGGTGAACTGGTGTATGATTTTGAGAGCAGAGTGCTGAGTAGGCGGGGTGAAGTGGTGGAGCTTACGGCCTTAGAGTGCAGGCTGTTGGAACTTTTTCTTAAGAATCGGGGGATTGTGCTGACGAGGGAGCGGATCCTGGAACGGATTTGGGATGCGGACGAGAAATTTGTGGAAAGCCGGACGTTAAATGTGACGATCCGCAGACTGCGGATCAAGGTGGAAGAGAATCTGGAGGAGCCGGCTTATATTAAGACGGTGTTTGGACTGGGGTATAAGTGGGAGGATGGAGAGAAGTGAACAGGCGGCATAGAGGGAACGGTACGGACGGGATCTGGATTGGCGGTATGGGTGTGATGCTCATACTGCTTTTCCTGTTCAGTGAGCTTTCCTGCAGGCGGCCGGCGTATGGCACGTGGCTGATCATCCTGTATGGGGCATTGAATCTGGCGGTGTTTGCAGGGACATATCTGCTGATCGAGAGGCGGGTGGACAGAAAGCTCTATGCGCTTGGCGATATGCTGGACGAGCTGATCGACGGCAGGGTGGCGATCGCTTTTCCGGTAACAGAGGATACGATTCTCTCCAGGATACAGGGGCAGCTGCTGCGGCTCTATGATATTCTGTGCTCTTATGAGGAGCGGGAGCGGCAGTTTCGCAGGCAGCTTGATGAGAATATCGGGGACCTGGTGCACCAACTCAACACGCCGATCACGAATATCGGGATGTATGCGGGATTTCTGGGAAGGGATGATCTGACGGCTAAGGAGCGGGGAAGGTTTCTTTCCTGCCTGGAGGAGCAGACGCGGAAGCTTTCCTGGCTGGGGGAGAGTTTCTCGAAGGTGTCGAGGCTGGAGACGGGGATCATCCGTCTGAAGCCGGAATGGCAGAGTCTGGAAGCGATCCTGCTGCAGGCGGCGGGACAGGTGATGGAGAAGGCGAAGAGCAAAGGGATGGAGATCGATCTGACCGGACAAGTCAAAAGTCTGGTGACGGCAGATGCGAAGTGGACGACGGAGGCGGTTTTTAATGTGCTTGACAATGCGGTAAAATATGGGGATGCGGGCAGCAGGATCGAGATGGAAGTGACGCAGCTTACGAATTATGTGAGTGTGGCTGTGCGGAACTGCGGGATTCGGATCGCACCGGAAGAATATCACATGTTATTTAAACGGTTTTACAGAGGCAGGGAGGTTGGAGAAAGAGAGGGTGTCGGGTTAGGGTTGTATATTACAAGGAAGATCCTGGAGGAAGAAGGGGGTTATATCAAGGCGGGGATGACGGCGGACGGCAGGACGGAGTTTGTGATTTATCTGTTGTTACCATCTGGCGCAGACAAGGGAAATGAGAATTTACAGAGAGATTCCGGACATGATATAATTTGATGGAGAAGTGCATTGTGCACGATGGTCAGATGCGGTCCGAGGTGTTGTGCGAGACACAAGGGTGCGATACGGGAGGATATATCTGTCAGGCGAAAGGAGAATAGGACTATGGAGAAAAAGAGCAGGTTTTATGTTGTATCTGGAATGGTTTTACCCTGGATCACTTTAATCCTTTTGATCGGAGTTTCTACTTATTACTGTGACCTTTTGTGGCTGCGCATTGTCTGTAGTCTGGTCGCGATATGGAATGGAAGCGTTATGCTCAGACTGGTGAGGGAAGTTTCCGGGAAGAGTCAGGAGAAAACGGAAGAGAATGCTTGATGTATCGCGCTTATGCCGGGGATGACATGTATACAGACCGCCCAGTCATAGAGCATGCCTGGGCGGTGTCTTATAGGAAACGATATAACAATGATTGACAGATCGGAATCAGCGCTTAACGGCGGCCTGATATTCCTGATACAGCTGTTCCCGATACCGGGGGTCAAAAATGGCGCGGTCGGCGTCTTCGTGCCTCCCGGCATTTTTAAGAAACTGCAGTAATTCTGCAAGGCGGTCTTCCCCTTTTTGCATGCCTCTTTCGATACCCTGTTCTATACCGATTTCAAGAATATTCATCTTCACAGCCTCCCATTCTTCAGATTGCTTTACGTCCTGAACGATCCGATCCAGATCTGTAATGCGCTCATCCTGGACAATGATGTTAGAATTATTCAGTGTGGTTTCTTTCATATACTGCAACAGACTGATCAGTTCCCTCCCTGCAGTTATTTAGTTGTAAGCAAGGAGTTTCAGCAGAGAATACTCTGCATCGATACGAACTTCAGGGAAGTCCGGTAAGATACTGTAAGAATCTTAGATCTGTTCTTTGCTCATATTCATCTTAGCATATCCCTTATCAGGTGACAAGGCGTTCTTGCACTAAATTGAGTGAGAAAGGTAACAGCTGTCACTTTTAGGTGAATTTGCCGAAAGAATTTGCCCTTCGCCCTTTTAGATTTTTTGGAAAGATGTTCGGCATTTGCAGGCTGATCACGGCGAATATCAATTTTAAGTTGAACTGTCTGGCAGTCATGGGGATCGGAATCTACAGGAATACGGACAGGGAGGAAAAGGCAGACGGGCACAAAAGAGCCGCAAACCTTGTTTGTGATGATGACGGGACGGTCAAAGTTATGGAAAAGGAGCGGCTGCAGGTTGCTGTTTGCTACGCCATGGATGGGATACTGTATCCGTTCCTGCAGAAGTATTTCTCGGAAGGAATTGCATTGGGAGCGGTGAAGGGTTAGAATGATAGAGAGAATAGAGAACGTCGGAACCGGAAGGTAGACAACTTTTGTGAGGAGGCAGGTATGGCAAGATTTCAGTGTAATGTAATTTCGTATGTGTTAAGAAGAACGGTAGATATCACGGTAGTGGTGCCAAGCACGACGATACCGGAGTCTATGGCGTCTGACATGCCGGGAATGGAGAAAGCGGCGCCGCCGACGCATCAGGTGAAGGAAAAGTATCCGGTGCTCTATCTGCTGCACGGGTATGGGAACAATCATGCCCAGTGGTGCGGCTATACGAACATAGAGTTGTATGCGGAGGAGCACAATATGGCGGTGGTCATGCTCTCCGGGGAGAACAAATTCTACCGGGATACGGCGGACGGGGATAAGTTCTTTGATTTTGTGGCAAAAGAAGTGCCGGAATTTGTGACCAATTATTTTCCGGTGTCCGATCGGCCGGAGCACAGCTATATCGCAGGGCTGTCCATGGGCGGCTACGGCGCGCTCCTGCACGGGTTGACACATCCGGAACGGTATGCGGCGATCGGCTCTTTCTCCGGTGCGGTCATGAAGGCTGATGACGAGGGGAAGACAGACGGACTTGTGGACGGGCCGCTTGATGTAACATGGCTGGCGAAGACTGCGCTTCAGGAAAGCCGGACGCTTCCGCCCATCTATCTGGCCTGCGGGGAGGATGACTTCCTGTATGAGCCGAATACGGCGTATAAGGATATGCTCCTGCAGGGCGGGGCAAAGGTTACCTGGGTGTCTGTGCCGGGATATGGCCATGAGTGGAGATTTTGGGACAAACAGGTGGAACAGTTCCTGCAATGGATTCCCAGAACGGACGGTTATGCGGCGCAGGGACTGCGGAAGGTATGAAAAGAGATGGTAATTCACGTGTTATTTGTGCCGCCAATGGCGCGGTCGGCCGTTATGGCTTGTCATATTCAGGAAAAGTTTGCTTGTACCGGCCGGATGCGTTATACAATTTGAATACGATCGGTAGCACCTTGCCATTATCAGAAATTTCTGCTATGCTTTTTACTGTGCCTGTACGGAATTTGCAGGTGGTAAAAGGATATAGCTGGATGAATGGGACCAGGGGAGAGAGGCGGTATGAGTGTAAAGGCGATCGATATTGCGAGGGAGTTGAACATATCCAAGGCTACGGTATCGCTGGCCTTAAATGATAAACCGGGGGTGAACGCGAAGACAAAGCAGAGGGTACTGGAGTGTAAGGAGCGCCTGGAAAAGGGGATTCATACCGCGGTGGCATTTTCCGCGGCGGCGGGAGAGGTTATCAAGGTAGTCATCGCGCTTCGCGGGCTGCGCGTAGTGATAGACAAGGAGATCGATCTCTGGACGGATGTGAATGCGGTCTTTGACACCAAGGCAAGGGACTGGGGACTCCAGGCAGAGATCTCTTATTTCTATGTGGACAGAGATTCCCCGGAACGGCTTGCGGCGGAATGCAATAAGGAAGCGGTGGCGGGTGTAGTGCTCTTCGCGACGGAACTTTATCCGGAGGATGCGCCTCTTTTTTTCGGAATCAGGAAGCCGCTTGTGGTTTACGACAATGATCTGGGGATCGAGCGGCTTTCCGGTGTCATGATTGACAATAAGGGCGGTGTGCGCATGGCGGTAGATCATCTGCTGTCGAAAGGCAAAAGAGATATTGTCTACGTTGCCCGTGATATGGAACTCTACAATTACAGGGCCCGCAGAGAAGGGTTTGTAGAGGCGATGACCGCGAATCATCTGCCCTATAATGAAGGCATGTTATATACCGTGAGCGGAGAGCGGATCGATGATATCTATCATAGCCTGAAGCGGGATCTTCTGAATCGTCCGCTGCCGGATGCCTTTCTCATAGAATGCTGCCAGATCTCTATTCCTTTCGTGCGGGCCTGCAGAGAACTGGGGATTGCCGTTCCGGAGGATGTCAGTCTCCTGGGGATCGATGAGCTGCCGCATTATCTGACGGGGGAGAAACAGCTCACCACAATTCGTGTGCCGCATACGGAGCGAGCGAAGCTGGCCATGAATCTTCTATACCATGAGATGCGAGATCCGGGTATTTTCAAATCAAAAATTTATACGAACTGCAGGCTGATCGAAGGCGAAACGGTGTAGACCGGCGCCAGGGGCGGACAGCGGAGACCTTTCTCTTTTGAAGGGTCTTTTTTATTTGTTTAAAAGTTTAAAACCCATGTGAAATATGTACATTAGAAAGGGTTGCTTTTCATGTATTTTGTGGTCCTTTTTTAATAAAACGCCGAAAATGAAAAAATATAAACAAAAATATTTAAAAAATAAAATAATTATGCTAAAATATGAATTGCATTTAAACAGATAATGTTTAAATGAATAGAAAAGAAAAAAGAGAGAGACTATGAAAAAGAAAATGAGTAAACCATTGGCAGTGATCTTGGCGGCAGCAATGTCTCTGGGGCTTCTGGCAGGTTGTGGCGGCAGCGGGGACAGTGCATCCGGCGACACACAGGCAGCCACAGAAGAATCGTCGGGGGGGGTAGTAACGACACTCAGGAATCGACAGACAGCAGCGGCATGTACACCATTACGATGGCGTTGATCGGCAATGAACAGCCCCGGCAGGAAGAGATCTTTGCGAAGGTGAATGAGCTGGTGGAGAAGGACCTGAACATGCACGTGAATTTTATTGTCCTGGGTTATGGTGACTATGTCAATCGTTTGAATCTGATGCTTTCGGGCGGCGATAAGCTGGACATTCTGCCCATTAATAACGGTCAGGCCGGCAGCTATATTAATGCGGGACAGATTGTTGACTTGAAAGACTATATTTATGATCACAGACAGGATATTATCGGCGCTCTGGGCGAGGATATCGCTACTTCGGCCGCGGTGCAGGGATTTGTCTACGGCACACCGCCTAATAAGGAGAGCGCATCCAGAGCCGGTATCGTCATGCGCAAAGATATCGTGGACGAACTGGGGATCGATGTGGATTCCATCCATACATATGCCGATTTGACCCCCGTCTTTGAGAAGGTCAAGGCGGCACACCCGGAACTTGACTGTATTGCGGGTACCAATATTCTGATACAGGTTCCCACATGGGATCCCCTGATGGATCAGTTTGGTGTTCTGCCAAACGATGGTCAGGATACTACGGTAATAAATCTTTTTGAATATGAGGACTTTGTAAATCATGCCAGACTGGTCAATGAGTGGTATAAGGCGGGCTATGTGAAGCTGGATGCAGCAACCACCACGGAGACCAGCCAGAATCTGGTAAAGGCAGGGTCACTCTTCTCTTATTTTTCTCCTATTAAACCCGGATTCCTGGCGCAGGAAAATGTGGTCTGTAACCAGGAGATGGTGACGGCTTATATCGATAAGGATGACGGCAGCATCTCTAATATTATCTGCAGCAATAACGTTAATTTCTTCAACTGGGGCATCGCGCAGCAGAGCGAGGATAAAGTGAAGGCCATGCAGTTCTTAAATTACTGCTATTCCAGTCCGGAGTGGAATAACTTAATGAACTTCGGTGAGGAGGGCGTTGACTATGTGAAGATGGACGGAAGCGATATCATGATCCACTATCCGGAAGGCGCCGATCCCACAACCCTTTATCACTTTAATATGGGCTGGATGCTTCCCAACCAGTATCTCGGTTATGTCTGGGAGGGCAATCCGGAGGACGTATGGCAGCAGTATCAGGACTTTAATGATTCGGCGACTTACTCCAAGGCGTTTGGTTTCTTCGCAGATACCTCCAGTCTCTCTACGGAGCTTACGGCGCTGTACAGTGTGTACAATGAATATATGAACGCTGTTTCCACAGGTTCGGTATCCGATTTTGACGCGACAATGAAGGAGTTTAACGACAAGCTCTATGCGGCCGGATTACAGAAGGTAATGGATTTGAAGCAGCAGCAGCTCGATGAGTGGCTGGCATCCCAAGAATAATGTGAGAAGTCTTACGCAGGAGAATGCCCTGAATCAGGGCATTCTCCGCATAGAGTAACAGGCAATAACTGTGGAGATAGGAGATTAATTATGAAGGAAGAGAAGGCTGCCATGAAAAAAACTTCGTCCAGAATGCAGAAATTCAAGACCTGGTATCCGCTTTTTTTGATGATGCTTCCTGGCGCAGTGTATATCATTATCAATAATTATCTTCCCATGTTCGGCATTGTCATCGCTTTTAAGAATGTAGATTTTAAGAAAGGGATCCTTGCCAGCGACTGGGTGGGTTTTAAGAATTTCGAGTTTCTGTTCAGTACCAGCGATGCTTTTGTGATAACAAGAAACACGCTTCTATATAATATTGTGTTCATCATACTCAATACTTTTCTGGGTATCCTGTTCGCGATCTTTATCTGTGATATTACATCTAAGCATTTAAAGAAGGTATACCAGAGTGCGATCCTGTTTCCGTTTCTGATGTCGATGGTCATTGTGGGGTATATCGTTTATGCATTTTTCAGTATGCAGAGCGGAATCGTCAATAAGACGATCCTTCCGGCTTTAGGGAGGGAGCCGATTTTCTGGTATAATGAGCCGAAATACTGGCCGGCGATCCTGATATTCGTCAATACCTGGAAAGGGGTAGGATACGGGTGTTTGATTTACATATCAGCCATCAACGGCATTGATCCGAGTCTTTATGAGGCGGCGGAACTGGATGGGGCCGGCAAGTTGAAGCAGATCATGAATATTACGCTGCCTTCCATTCTGCCCAATATCATTACTTTGACACTGCTTAATGTGGGGCGCATCTTCTATTCGGATTTCGGTCTGTTCTATCAGGTGCCAAGAAATTCGGGAATGTTGTATTCCACAACGAATGTTATTGATACATATGTGTACAGGGGATTGATGCAGCAGAATAATATCGGCATGTCTTCTGCGGCAGGTGTTTACCAGTCTCTGGTAGGCTTTGTGCTGGTGCTGCTCGCCAACGTTATAATGTTGTTGGTGACGGCTCTTGTCATATTACCGTTTGTACTGCTGCTCATGTCGTCTCTCACGGACGAGAACGTGCTGTTGGCCAACGGGTATTCTTTTATACCGGGGAAATTCAGTCTGGGCGCATACGAGTATATTTTCCGATCCGGTGACAAGATCTTCCGTGCCTATGGCATGACGATTCTGATCACCGTTACCGGCACGGTCGCCAATATCGCCATGACGGCGCTGTTTGCTTATCCGCTGTCGTTAAAGAAGCTGCCGGCGAGGCGGGTGATCACTTTCCTTGTGTTCTTTACCATGCTTTTTAACGGCGGTCTGGTGCCATCCTATATTTTATGGTCGAATTATATGGGAGTAAAGGACACGGTCTGGGGCCTGATCCTGCCCAACCTCATGCTCAGCCCCATGAATATCCTGCTCATGCGGACATACTTTGAGACCAGTATTCCCGATACGCTTTATGAGGCGGCACAGATCGACGGAGCGAGTCAGCCAAAGATTTTTACCAGTATCGTACTGCCTCTGGGCAAGCCTATTCTGGTGACGATCGGCACCTTCTCGGCGCTGGCTTATTGGAATGACTGGAATAACGGGCTATACTATATTACGCAGCGCACGGATCTCTACGCCATACAGAGTCTGCTGAACAAGATGGTATCGGACATTCAGTTCCTGTCCCAGAACAGCGGCAATGTGAGCTCCGAAGTGGCGGCGACGCTCTCGAAGGTGCCCAGTACCGGCGTGCAGATGGCGATCGCATTTGTGGCGATCCTGCCTATTATTGTGGTATTTCCGTTTCTGCAGAAGTACTATTCCAAGGGGATTGCTTTGGGCGCTGTGAAGGGATAAAAAGACAGTGCCTGTATAAACGGTTCATATTCAAAAGAAAGGAAAAGGCTGCGCAAATTTGCCGATGGCAGTTTGTGCAGCCATGTATTCTATATGAAGAGACATTATAAGTATCTTTCCGGGACGATGCCCGGAGAAACGGAATTAGAAAAGGAACACTTCAATACCACCCGCGCACTGGCGGGAGAATGTATGGTCTTACTGAAAAACGACGGTACACTGCCGTTAAAGGCCGGGGGAAAGATTGCTCTCTATGGAGAGGGGGCGCGGAATACGGTCCGTGGCGGGACTGGTTCCGGAATGACCATTACCAGGCACGCTTACTCGATCGAGGAGGGGCTGGAGCTTGCGGGATTTCAGGTGACGACGAAAGGGTGGCTGGACAGACAGGATGTGCGGCGCAGGCAGGAGTACGAGGCCTTCATGAAAAAGGTGGAAGAGGAAGGCGCAGGGGGCGGCCTGGCTCTGATGCTTGCAAGCGGCGATATGCCGGCGAAGGAAACGGAAACCGTTACCAGGGAAGATGTGAAAAACAGCAAGAGTGATACTGCGGTCTTTGTCCTCGCAAGGAGTGCGGGGGAAGGCGACGACAGGAAATGCGAGCCCGGTGATTATGAACTGGCGGACAGTGAGAAGCGGGCAATAGAATTTCTGTCAGAGGCATACGATAAGTTTATTCTGGCCTTAAACGTCTGTGGTCCTGTAGAGACGGCCTGGATCAAGTCCATGGACAATATAAATGCCATTCTTCTCGTAGGACAGCAGGGGGCGCCGGGCGGTCTGTCCATAGCGGACGTACTGTGCGGAAAGCAGGTTCCCTCCGGCAAACTGGCGGATACATGGGCGCTTTCCTATCAGGATTACAGTACGGCGAAGAATTTCGGATATCAGGAAGGCAACATGGATGATGTCTATTATGAGGAAGGTATCTATGTGGGATACCGGTATTTCGACACTTTCGGCATCGAACCGGGGTATCCGTTCGGATTCGGCTTGTCTTATACCTCTTTTTCCATGGAGACACTGGATGTGTGGGCTGATGAGAAGGAAATCGGACTCAAGGTTAAGGTGACGAATGTCGGGAAGGTGTTTGAGGGGAAGGAAGTCGTACAGATTTATGTCTCGGCACCTGACGGGAAACTGGAGAAGCCTTATCAGGAGTTGAAGGCCTATGCGAAGACGGATCTGCTTTCACCGATGGAGAGTCAGATTCTCACGATCTGCTTTCCTACCGCATCGCTTGCATCCTACAGCACTGCCGATGCCGCTTATCTGCTGGAGGAGGGCGACTATTATCTGCGCGTGGGCAGTTCTTCACGGAGCACTGCGATTGCCGCCTGTATCCGGATGGAAGGGACGGCCGTAGTGGAACAATTAAAGAATCTGTTTGCCGACGGCGAGGCAGGACAGGAGATATCCAAAGAGGGTGTGCAGTCCTGCAGCTATGAAGGGGAAGCGGAGGAAAAGAAGAATGCGAAACGGATCATATTGTCTGCGGAAAAAGTTCCTGTCAGAACAGTCGTCTACCAGGATGCGGCGCTGCTAAAAGACGAGCATCCGGGAACCGTGATCACGGCGCAGGACGTACTCGAAGGGAACTATACGGTGGAGGAAATGACAGCGCAGCTTACTATAGAGGAAATGGCAGCGCTCACGACCGGTAACTGTAAGGGACTTGCGTATTTCTTTGAGTCTGCCTCCGGGTTCAGAGTACCGGGCGGCGCCGCCCAGACTACGGATATCTGTCTGGAATCCAGGGATATCAGGGAGCATGTCTGTTCCGACGGCCCGGCGGGGCTTCATGTGGATCCGGAATTTGTGGTATATCAGGACGGTTCCGTACAGACGGTGCCACAGGAGAAGAATCCGAAGAAGCCGTTTGACCATTCGAGGGACGAAGAGATCGTGGAGCATCATTATCAGCCCTGCACGGCGTTTCCCGTCTCTTCGACGGTGGCTCTTTCCTGGAACCAGGAAGTCTTTACGAAGATCAGTGAGATGTATGGCAGGGAAATGAAGGAGATATGGCTGCAGACTGTCTTAAAGCCGTCTATGAATCTGCACAGGGATCCGTTGGAAGGCCGGAACTTTGAATATTACTCGGAGGATCCGCTGCTTACGGGAACCTATGCCGCAGCCGATGTACTGGCGCTGCAGAAGTATGCGGGCATCACCGGTACGGTAAAGCATTTTGCGGTCAATTCCAATGAGCGTAATCGTATGCATTCCTGTGCCCATGTATCGGAGCGCGCTTTGCGGGAACTGTATCTGAAAGGGTTTGAGATTGCCATCCGCACCGCGCAGCCGGGATGCATTATGTCCTCCTATAATCTGATCAATGGCGTTCACGCGGCCAACTGCAAAGATCTTCTGACTTATGTGTGCCGGGATGAATGGGGGTATGAGGGGATGATCATGACCGACTGGCTGATGACGGAGACCGGGGTGGATCTGTTCTCCGCCGTGGACAGGGAGAAGCCGCTGCGCTATGGAAATACGATCTCCCATCTGTGCATCAGCGCCGGGAATGACATTATTATGCCGGGTTCCGATCATGACAGGGAGGATATTATCGCCTGCGTGAAGGACGGTACGGTCGCGTTGGCGGACTTGCAGCGCTGCACCCTGCATGTGCTCAGGCTGATCCTGCGCAGTGATCTCTATGAGGGCGCCGAAAGTTATTATGCGCATGTCCGGACGGAATCAGAGTGGGTACGCATCGAAAAAAGCAGGAAAATAAAATAGAAAAAATGAAATAATACAAATGAAAAAAGTAGGAAAATAAAGTAAAATAGAAAGGAAAGGAACACGATGATACAAAAAATAGAATTTATTCCCACGACACAGGAGTCTTATCCATTCCAGGCGGCAGCGGGAAAATGTAATTTTGAGGCGGCAGGCTATGCGGAGGACGAGTATTTCATGTCCGGTACAGCCAATGTATATACGGAGAAAGGGTCTGACCAAGCGGTCACACCCCTCTATGAGAACTGTCCCTACACGACAAGGCTTATCGTAAGACGGCCGAAGGATGTGTCGCGGTTCAGCGGTAATGTGGTGGTGGAGATTCTGAATGCCTCGGCATGTATGGACATCGACCGTATGTGGGTCAATACCTGGAGGTATATTATGCGCCACGGCGATATCTATATCGGGATCAGCAGTAAGGGGCATGTGGTGGATGCTCTGAAGCGTTTCGACGGGAAGCGCTATGAGAAGATCAACTGGGCGAATCCGGATCCCTCCCGGGAGATCCCGGACAAATCCAAGTGGAGGATCGGGCCTTTTATGGAGCAGTACGAGTCGGGGCTTTACTGGGATATGCAGAATGACCTGGCCAGGCTTCTGCGGACGGAGGATCCTTTAAATCCTATCAGGGAGTACGGCAGGAGTTATCTTTATCTTCTGGGGTGGTCGCAATCCACACATTATATTAACCGCACGATCCACTCTTTCGCAAACAAATCCGGCAGAGAAAACAGCAGCCCGTTGTTTGACGGCTATCTGATGGCTGGCGGGGATGCTTTTCTTGCCCCGATCAACGCGTACGAAGCCGCGGACACCGATGGCAGGAGCTTTATGGAAGGTTCTGCGCCCATGCAGAGACAGGCCCTTGCAGGGGAACCGGTGATCGCGATCAACACCGAGAGTGAGAACAGAGGAGTCGACTGGGGAGCGGATGGAGACGCGCCGGGCTACAGGTTCCGCAGCTGGCAGCTTCCGGGCACTAGCCATGACACGAAGTACAATCTTCTGGATTACTATGAAGGATACCTGGCGAAAGACACGGAGAGGATCGGACAGGGCCTCAGTTTTGCGGGGGTGGAAGGAGAGCCTTTGGATGCGCCGTATCAGTATATTTTCCATGCGGCTTTAAATGCGCTGTATGCCTGGGTAAGAGACAATGTGCCGGCGCCTCATGCACCGAGGATCGAGACGGCTGCCGCAGGAGAAGAGGACTGCGATCCCTTTGTGATCGGGAAGGATGGGCCGTCTGTCAAAGTAAAGAATCTGACGGACGCTTTCGGCAACGCAAAAGGCGGCATCCGCATTGCCAGCGTGGAATATCCGGTGGGAAGATACAGCAGCGCCTGCAGAAGAAAAGACGGAAGTTATGATGCGCTTTTCGGGACGGTATATCCTTTTTCACCGGAGATGCTGACAAGTCTGTACGGCAATCTGGATCAATACAGGCGTCTGATCGAGCAGAATGCGGAAGAACTGACAGCGGCCGGATTCCTGCTTCCGGATGACCGGGACGAGCATGTGGAGACGGCACGCAGGAGAGGGCTTGGAGCTTAGTTATCTTTATATGGTTCTGCCGTGAAGTGAGAGTTGGAAAAGCAAAGACCGGAGGTAAAAATAAATGTACAAGTTTAACGTTCCTGAACAAAAACGAGTGAGACTGATCATTCATACGGATTGTAAAAATGAGGCGGACGATCAATACGCGGTGGCGCATCAGCTTATGACGCCAAAGCTTGATGTGAGAGGGATCATTGCCGGGCATTTCGATAAAGGGCAGGACAGATATCCGCAGGGAGAGACGACGAAAGCCAGTTATGAGGAAGTGCTCAAGGTATTGCGGCTTATGCACCTGGAAGGGCAGTATCCGGTCCTGATGGGAGCGCAAACAGGGCTTGCGGACGATAAGACGCCGATCGCTTCGGAAGGGGCGGCGTTTATCATTGAAGAAGCGATGAGGGAAGACGACCGTCCACTCTATATCGGCCTGCAGGGCTCGATCACGGATCTTGCGTCGGCCATCCTTATGAAACCGGAGATCTGCAGCCGCATGACGGCGATCTGGATCGGCGGCGGTATTTATCCGCAGGGAGGAAGGGAATTTAATCTTTTCCAGGATATTCATGCAGCCAATGTTGTGTTCCGTTCCAGGATGCCTTTATGGCAGGTGCCCATGGACGTCTACAAACAGATGTCTGTGACGCTTGCCGAGTTACAGCTGAAGGTGAGTCCATATGGAGAGATCGGCAGATACCTGTTCGAACAGATGGTGGAATTTAATGAGGCACGGGGAGACGATCTCTCCTGGCCGCATGGTGAGACCTGGGGACTTGGCGATCAGGGAGTGATCGCGGTTCTGATGGAGGAAGCGGAGAAAACAAGCATCTATAAAGAGATAGACGCTCCCTGTTTTGACCTGACGGACGGTCATTATATTTACGAAGACGGAAATCGGAAGATAAGAGTATACCACACACTGGATTCGCGGCTGACACTGGAAGATTTTTTCTGCAAGCTGCAGCTTAACTTTCCGACCCCCAATAGCTGATCCGTGGCAATGAATTAAGGAATATAAAAGTCAAAATTATGTAGTTTTCTTCCAAAATAGTGGAAGCGTTATCACAAATAGGGATATATAATGTATTTATATGAGAAACCTATGCAGGGCCGTAAGCAGGAGCTCCAATGTTGTTGTCTATATAAGACGACCGGTCAGACGAAGACAGGAACTGAGAGATCCGGGCGGCGGCCTGTAACGTGAAGAATAACAGGAGGATGCGACATGATTCAGAAGTACGTGTACGGAAACCCTTTTACCACGGAAGCCGTGGTGGAAGAAGTGGCAGTGGGCGGCGGTGTACCGGCTTACGGCAGCATTGAGACAGAGCAGGGATTTTGCTTTACCTACAAGATGGCGGAGGACGACATCGTGTATGGCCTGGGGGAGGCCAACAGAGGATTGAACAAGCGGGGATACTGCTATACCAGCGACTGTACGGATGACCCGAACCACACGGAGGACAAGCGGTCTTTGTATGGGGCGCATAACTTTATCATCGTGGCGGGCAAGGAGACCTTCGGACTGTTCTTCGACTATCCGTCCATGATCACTTTTGACGTGGGATACACGAGAACGGACACCTTGCGGGTGTCATGCGAATCGGCGGACTTAAATCTGTTCGTGATCGACGGGGATTCGCCTTACGATATCGTGAAGCAGTTTCGCGGCATTATCGGCAGAAGTTATATCCCGCCCAGATATGCGTTCGGCTTCGGGCAGAGCCGTTGGGGTTATAAGACGAAGGATGACTTCCGCAGGGTAGTGGACGGCCACAGAGAGAACGACGTGCCGCTTGATATGGTCTATATGGATATCGATTATATGCAGAGTTTCAAGGATTTCACCCTGCATGAGAAGAATTTCCCGGATTTCCCGGCTTTCGTGCAGGAGATGAAGGACCGGAATATCCGGCTGATCCCGATCATCGACGCGGGTGTGAAGGTGGAGGAAGGATATGAGATCTATGAGGAAGGCGTGAAGAACCGCTACTTCTGTCAGCGGGAGGACGGCAGTGATTTCGTGGCGGCGGTATGGCCGGGCGACACCCATTTCCCGGATGTATTGAACGAGGATGCTAGGAGGTGGTTTGGTGATCAATACCGCATCCTGACGGATCAGGGGATTGAGGGCTTCTGGAACGACATGAATGAGCCGGCGATCTTTTATTCCCAGGAGGGGATGGCAGAGCTGAAGGATGTGCTTCGAAATTTCCTGGAAAATGAGAATGGCGGCGGCATCACGGCCGGGGAGATGGCCAACGACCGGAAACGGGAGGAGAGCGACGGCGCTGCAGAGGGGCAGGATGTGACGAATGGAGCGGATGATGACAAGAAGCCTGCGGCGGTGGTTTCTCTGTGGCCGTTGATGGGGAAGATCGGCAGTCTGGCCAACAGTAAGGCGGATTACAGGCGTTTTTATCATAATACGAAGGAAGGACGGGTGCGTCATGACAAGGTACACAATCTGTTCGGGTACTATATGACGAGAGCGGCCGGAGAAGCCTTCGAGCGGATCGACCCTGACAAGCGGTTCCTGATGTTCTCCCGTTCCTCCTATATCGGTATGCACCGTTATGGCGGCATCTGGACCGGCGACAATAAGTCCTGGTGGTCTCATATCCTGCTGAATCTGAAGATGCTGCCTTCCTTAAATATGTGCGGCTTCCTCTACACCGGTGCGGATCTGGGCGGATTCGGCGCCGATACGACGAGGGACCTGCTGCTGCGTTGGCTGGCCTTAGGGGTTTTCACACCGCTGATGCGCGATCATGCGGCACAGGGAACGAGGGAGCAGGAGTGTTATCAGTTTGAGAATATCGAGGATTTCCGGCATGTGATCGGTGTGCGATATCGTCTGATCCCGTATCTGTACAGTGAGTATATGAAGGCAGCATTAAATAACGATGTTTATTTTAAACCGCTGGCCTTTGTCTATCCGGAAGATCGTATGGCAGTGCAGGTGGAAGACCAGATGATGCTGGGCAATGAGATCATGATCGCACCGGTCTACACGCAGAATGCGAAGGGGCGTTACGTCTATCTGCCGGAAGAGATGAAGTTCGTCAAGTTCCTGCCGGGAGGCAGGATCGTGGAGGAAGTGCTGGGGAAGGGACACCATTATGTGGAGATCGCCCTAAACGAAGTGCCGTTATTTATCCGCAGCGGAAAGTGTATCCCGTTAGCTGATACGGCCGAGTACGTGGAAGCCCTTGACACGGAGCATATGACGATGCTGGGATTTGCGGGGGCAGAGTATATGCTGTATGAGGATGACGGTGTGAGCAAGCGTTATCAGAAGCCGGAGGATTACCGGAAACTGACTATGTAGAAGAGAAAATGCTTTAGAGAAAAGAGGATCTCGGCGGACAGCGAGTGTCTGCCGGGATTTTCTCACGGGTCTGATAGTTTGCGGCTTCCTGTATTTTTGCTCAGTAATGATAGTGCTTCCGCTTGGCAAACAGGAACAGCAGGGCTACGATAACGGCTGCTATCTCTGCCGCCACGATAGAGATCCAGATGCCGTCCAGTCCCAGGATCAGCGGCAGAAGCAGCACGGCCAGGATCTGGAAGACCAGTGTCCGCAGAAAAGAGATCAGCGCGGAAGTCAGGCCGTCTCCCAGGGCGGTGAAAAAGGCGGAGCCGAAGATGGCGAATCCCGCAAACAGGAAGGAAAAGGCAAAGATAAAGAACCCGCGCAGCGTCATGGCCAGCAGCTCTTCATCATAGCCGACGAACAGCAAGGAGAGCGGTCTTGCCAGTACCTGTGAGGCGAGGAACATAAGGAATGCAAATACACCTGTTATGATAAAACTTATCTTTAACAGTCCTTTCAACTCATCATAATTTCCTGCGCCGCTGTGATAACCGATCACCGGAGAGACCCCCACGGAGAAACCGATGAAAGCGGCCAGGAAGATCAGATTGACATACATCAGGACGCCGTATGCGGCGACCCCGTCTTCCCCGGCATAGTGCAGCAGCTGAATATTGTAAAGCATGCTGACGATGGAGGTGGAGATATTGCTCATCAGCTCCGAGGAACCGTTGACACACACTTTCAGCAGTGCCGCGCCGTCAAATTTCGCCTTTGTCAGCCGCAGAAGGCTGGTGTTGGGACGGGCGAAATAGAGGACGGGAAGCAGACCGCCGACACACTGGCCGATGGCGGTAGCCGCCGCCGCACCCTGTAGTCCCCAGTGGAATACAATGATAAAGAGGGCATCTAACAGGGCGTTGGTCACTCCGGCAGCCACCGTGACATAAAGTCCCAGCTTCGGCTTCTGTGCCGTGGCGAACAGGCATTGGAATTCGTACTGCAGGATGTAGGCGCTGACTGCCGGGAGAATGATCTTCCCGTAGGTGATGCAGTCTTCCAGCATCTGCCCCTCGGCTCCCAGCAGGGACAGAAGAGGACGCAAAAATAACAGCCCCAATCCTGTCAATACGATACCGCAGGCCAGAGAGACATAGATCAGCATGGAAAAGAGCCGGTTCGCCTTTTCCTTATGTCCGGATCCCATGGTGATGGCGATCAGGGCGCCGCCGCCGGTGCCGAACATGAAACCGACGCAGCCTAAGATCATCAGCACGGGCATGATAAAATTGACGGCGGTGAAGGCGGTCTTTCCCACGAAATTGGAGACGAAGAAGCCGTCCACCACGCCGTAGACCGAAGTGAAGATCAACATGACGATGGAGGGTGTCGTGAAACGTAACAGGCGTTTGCAATTAAAGTGATCCGATAATTGTATCATGGGTATCGCTGCTCCTTTCAGGGATTTTGGTGTTATATCGTTCTCTCTGCGGACAGTATGGTACATGCATATTCTCTGGAAGATTACATGGAAGATCACAGGCTGCGGGCTTTTCCGCGCAGGTCACGCAGATAAGTTTCCGTCAGCGCAATATAGCGCTCCACGTCCTCCGGCGGCCAGGAGGCGAAGAGTTCGTTCTCCAGCGCCAGGATCCGGCCTGCGGTCTGCCTGGCAAGGAGTTTGCCGGATTCTGTCAGGCAGACCTTCTTATTCTTAGGGCCGGGCGATTCCAGATACAGGATACCGTCATGCTCCAGTTTACGCAGGGCGGAATTGATCGTCTGTTTACTGAGGCCGGAGAGACGGCGGATTCTTTGCAGAGGGCAGTCTGTGCCGTTGTCGCAGATGGCATAAAGGATGCGCATCGCACTGTCTGACAAGCCCAGCTTGATGGCCATCTCATGATAGGTCGCTTCGATCTCCCCGTTCAGATAATTGTAGCGTTGCAGGTCCTTTGACAGATTATTTGACATATGTGGAAGCCTCCTTACCGGCATGGCATATAGTACGAAATCGTACCATGAACGCTATTGTAGTACGATTTCATACTATTATCAATAAGGGAATGACATTTTCCGGAAAAGCGTGATAAGATATTAGTCAGAGAGTAGAATGGAGATGATGAAATCTATGCAGTCAACTGATTTTTCGAAGGGAAAGGTCTGGCAGAATATTGTGGCGCAGGCCATACCGCTGATCCTGGCCCAGCTTGTGCAGCTTCTGTATAATGTAGTGGACCGTATCTATATCGGACATCTGCCGGGGGCGGACAGCATGGCGCTGACAGGGATCGGACTGGTATTTCCGCTGACCACGCTGATCGCGGCCTTTACCTTCCTGTTTGGCACGGGCGGAACGCCGCTTTTTTCCATTGCCAGAGGCGCGTGGCAGGAGGAGCGGGCAGGGAAGATTCTGGGCAATACTTTTTCGCTCCTGCTTGGCACGTCCTTTGTGCTTTTTCTGTTATGCTATGTGCTGCGCAGGCCGGTGTTGTATCTGTTCGGCGCCAGCGATGCCTCTTATCTGTATGCGGACGCGTATCTGCGGATTTATCTGCTGGGAACGCCTTTTACCATGCTGGCAACCGGACTGAACGGTTTTATCAATGCGCAGGGATTTCCGCGGATGGGCATGCTGACGACGCTGCTTGGCGCCATACTGAATCTGGTGCTGGATCCGGTCTTTATCTTCGGTCTCCATATGGGAGTGGGCGGCGCGGCGCTGGCCACGGTCTTAAGCCAGGCGGTTTCCTGTATCTGGGTGCTGCGGTTTCTGACAGGGAAAAGGGCGCTGCTTCCGATTCGGAAACGGAATCTGCGGATAGATATAAGGCTGGCGGGAGAGATCATGGCGCTGGGGATGTCCGGGTTCATCATGCAAGGCACCAACTGTCTGGTGCAGGTGGTGTGCAATGCCACATTGAAGATTTACGGCGGCGACCTCTATGTGGGGGTCATGACGGTGATCAATTCCGCCAGAGAGATCCTGTCTTTGCCGGTCAGCGGCATTACCAACGGCGCGCAGCCCGTACTCGGGTATAACTATGGAGCCAGGGAATACGATAAGGTCCGGCAGGGCATCCGTTTTACGACGGTTCTGGGCATCCTTTATACCCTGCTTGCGTGGCTACTTGTGATCTTAAGTCCGCATCTGCTGCTGTCTGTTTTTACGGAGGACGCGGCTATGATCGAGGCGGGCGTGGGCGCACTGCGGTTATATTTTTTCGGCTTTTTCTTTATGTCCTTTCAGTTTTCGGGACAGTCGGCCTTTACGGCGCTCGGTTATTCCCGCCATGCGATCTTCTTCTCCCTGCTGCGCAAGGCGGTGATCGTTGCCCCGCTGACGCTTCTGCTGCCCAGGATCGGGTTTGGCGTGGACGGGGTATTCCTGGCAGAGCCCATCTCCAATGCCATCGGTGGGCTGGCCTGCTTTGTGACGATGTATTTTGCGCTTTACCGGAAGCTGGAGGGGGAGAAGGATATTAAAAATGTATATTAAGATATCCTTAAGATTGTTGAGCTTTGGATAAAAAAGTGATAATTTTATAGTAGAAACTGTAAGAATATTTTCCGGATCAACTGGAACAATAACTGCATCAAGAGAAAAAGAGGATGGTGTACGGATGAAGAGTAGGCTGTATTATGCGTTGTATTTTTTATATGTCATTGTGGTAGCGTTTGTTTTGTATCTGAACGGCGTTTTTACGGGGGAGTGGAGTTCTTATACGAACCTGATCATCAATATCGTATTTCTGGTCATTATCGGTGTTCTTTTTATCATATCTTCCATCAGCTTCGGCAGGCTGAACCGGGTCACCTATGAGTTGGAGGAGGTCACATTTCAGCTGCGGAAAGAGTACAAGGAGGCAAACGGGAAGAACCTCTGGGGCAATTACAAGGACAATGCCAAGGTTTTCGAGGAAGAAGTGCTGCAGGAAGCCTTTGATCAATACCGCCTGCGCATGAAGGGCGCCAAGTCGAAGCGGGGCGCGGGGGCATCCTGTGATCTGGAAGACTACATCAATGAGAATCTTCTGGACAGAGTGGGCATGAACTTCTTTAATTCCGGCGTCTCCGGGACGCTCACGGGCCTGGGGATCCTGGGAACGTTTCTCGGTCTGTCCATGGGCCTGGGGGCATTCAGCGGGGACGATATCTTCACGATCTCCGATAATGTGGGGTCTCTGCTCTCCGGTATGAAGGTAGCCTTCCACACGTCGGTGTATGGTATCCTTTTCTCTCTGGTATTTAATATCGTCTACAGGAGTATCATGGCGGATGCCTATGAGGTATTGGATGAGTTTCTGCTGGTGTTTCGCCAGACCGTACAGCCGGCTGCCGTGAAGGAGGATGACAATGCGGCGACGATGCTGATCTATCAGTCGGGGATGGCAAATTCCCTAAAGCAGATGCTCGACATGATGAAGGGCGACGCGGCACAGCAGACGGCCGGTGTGGAGCGTATTGTGGATAAATTTACCGGGCAGATGCAGTCGGCGCTGGATACGGATTTTAAGAAGCTGGGCAATGTACTGAAGAAGGCGGGAGAGTCGCAGGCAGTCAGCGCGGCCAATGCGGCGGAAATGGTGGAGGCAGTCACGGCTTTAGTGGAGGTGAACCGCAATGTACAGGAGGCGCTTGCCAAGGTTATGGAAAGACAGGAGCAGTTTGCGGGGCAGCTTGCAGAGCAGAAGAAGATGCTGGCGGATGCGTGCAGCGATATGAGCGATGAGATTAGCAGCCAGATCTATACATTCGGACAGATGAGGAATTTATATGAAAAATAAACGAAGGAACAGAGAAGCTTTTGCGGAACACAGCTATTGGCAGTCCTATTCGGATATGATGGCGGCGCTTCTGCTGATCTTTATCCTGATGATAGCGATCACCCTTGCCATATACAGACAGAAGACCAATGACTTAGAGAAGACGAGACTGGAGTTAAGTACGGCGCAGAGCCAGCTGGACGAGACGATAGCGGATCTGGAGAGATCCAACGGGGAACTGGAATCCTCCCTGGCACAGCTGCAGCAGGCTTATGACCAGGCGGCCCTGACGCAGGAAGAACTGAACAATGCTTATCTGGAGATTGAGAACGCCAGACAGGAACTGACGACGACCAGACAGGAACTGCAGGACATCGTCGGGATCCGTACCGACATCATCGGGGCGCTGCAGTCGGCGTTCAGCAATTCGACCATGAAGGTGGATGCCCAGACAGGTTCCATTACCTTTTCGTCCGACGTGCTTTTTCGCTACAACAGCGCTTCCCTTACCGCAGACAGCAGGGAAACTTTGCAAAATATCATTCCGATGTATCTGGATGTGCTGCTGCAGGACCAGTTCCGTAGCTACATCGCCGAGATCATTATCGAGGGGCATACGGATACGGACGGCGGGTATCAGAGCAATATGGAGCTCTCCTATGCGCGGGCCAATGCTGTGGCGGATTTCTGCCTGAATAAGAGAAACGGACTGAGTGAGACCAAGATCGAGCAGCTGCAGAAGATCCTTACCGTTAACGGGAAATCCTGGAGCAGTCCGATCTATGAAAAGGATGCCTTCGGCAATCCCACACAGGAGGTGGACATGCCGGCATCCAGAAGAGTGGAGATCAAATTCCGGCTGAAGGAAGACGAGATGATCGAGAAGATTGCCGGGGTCCTGGAGCAGAGATAAAACTCCGAATAATGCCGGACACCGGCAACAGAGCAGATATTTCACAGAATATATTTACAGGTTATCTCCACATGCGATCAGGACATGAGAGAAGCGATCCCGAGCGCCAGGATAAACTGTACTGCCGTCGATAACAGCCAGATCCCTACACAGGCCAGTACACGCACGCCGGTCGTCTTCTTGGGATTGGAAGCGACTGCGGCCAGGGCGGCGATCACCAGCATCTGTACCGCGGCACCGATCGCACCACCGACCAGGAAAAGGAAATTCAGGGCGTGCAGGACAACAAAGACCCATACCCAGCCGGGTATTTTGACGGGAATGTACTCTTCTCCCGTAGCGCAGTCCCTGCCGTCATAGCTCAGGATCGGAGCGCTGAATCTTTACCCTCGATCATCATCGAATAGTTTGTTTCCAGAAGATTTGATTTTCTGGACAGCTTATTCAGTTTTACGGGCTCCGCGTTATTTATAGAAACCGTATTCTTCTTCAACTCGATTTTGTAAGGAATGTTTTGTACTTCAAAGTTCCAGACCATTTCTTTTGCTGCCATAAGTTCCCCCTCGTTTTCTCTTTAAGAATTTTGTCGTTACAGGATACTGCATGGTACGACTGTTCTTTATTTTAACATGGTTTTCTTGGGGCTTCAAGGGTTTTACCAGCTGCTGCATGTTCCCGCCCCTGGAAGAAAACAGCATTAACTCTCTATATGAGGTAAATCAAGTCTGTAGAATTGTATTCAAAAGTAAATTGAATAACTTCCGTATAAACAGAAGAGCATACCAAGACAGGAAATCAACAAAGGGTTTCCTGTTTTTTTGCGGATAAAAAATGAAAAAGTGCCACAGACTATCCGTTCGGATAGTGGATCTGACGGAGCAAATGACGTAAAATAAAGCATAACTGTGGATGCGCAGCATATCTGCCTCAACAGGAAAGCCGATTGCTCCGTGCCAGGCACTACCGCAATCGCCTCCGGTATTCGTATTCCGGGCTATCGCTCTGCATATTCACCCCGGCATGCCCGTCCAATGTCTGTATGGGGCTTTCATAGAAAATTTGCGGAAAAGGGGTTGCAAAAAGATTGGTAAAGCGTACAATCCCCGCGACTGAGGCGAAGGCGTCAGCCGGAGCCGAAGTGCGCATGGCGGTTATCAGGATAATAGAAAGGGAGAAGGACATTTGGATAAAGGATACATAGCGCCGGAGGCCGCCTTAAAAAAGCTGCGTGTGGCAAAGGGGCTGGGCCAGGCAGTCTATCTTTACGGGGCAACCGGCTACGGGAAGACGGAGCTGGTAAGGCAGTACCTGTCAAGACGCAGGTACCGTTACATTTCCTGCGCAGAGGATACCGCAGAGCTTACGGAGGTGGTAAAAGCAACACAGGAGGCAGCGTCACATAGTTCCGGGAAGGAAAAAGAGGCGCAGCCCCGGAC
>CANOCU010000005.1 GCA_947564645.1 uncultured Lachnospiraceae bacterium | reverse complement strand
TATTTAATAGTGGTTTAGATATAGTAGTCGTTGCAAGAAAAAGTGCGGCTTCGGTCGGTTATCATGAGATCGAAAGCGCGTTATTACATCTTTCGGGCCTTCATCACATTCTCTGTGACGAAGCGTAGAGTTAGAAATTGATATGAAAAAATTATTTATTTATCTTATTAAATTCTATAGAAGCTATATTTCTCCGATGAAAAGTACGAAATGCCCTTATTTTCCGACCTGTTCCGAGTACGGATTAGAAGCGGTTGAGAAATACGGCGCTTTCAAGGGCGGTCTGTTGGCGCTTTGGAGAATATGCAGATGTAATCCTTTTTCGAAAGGTGGTTATGATCCCGTTCCATAAAAATTTTGATTTCAAGGAGGTAAATCGATAGTGTCAGATATTTTGTTGACTAAGGATCCTGGTAAGATACTCGGTCCTATCGCAAAGTTATTGGGTTATATTATGGAAGGTATCTTTTTTATCATTGATAAGATCGGTATCCCTAATATTGGACTTGCTATTATTTTGTTTACGATCGTAATCTATCTACTCATGATGCCTCTTACGATCAAACAGCAGAAGTTCTCCAAGCTGTCTGCGAAGATGAATCCGGAACTGCAGGCTGTTCAGGCGAAATATAAGAACAGAAAAGATAATGACGCCATGATGGCGATGAATATGGAGACGAAAGCCATCTATGCAAAGTACGGCGTTTCTCCTACCGGCAGCTGTGTTCAGCTGATCATTCAGATGCCGATCCTGTTTGCCTTATATCGTGTGATCAACAATATGCCTGCTTACGTAGGTAAGATCAAGGAAGCTTTCTTTCCCCTGGTGGATAATCTGATCGCGCAGGCAGGAAGTTCGGACTTTATTAAGACCTTTTCCCAGGCCGGTTATTATGGGAAGCAGTTTGAGAATGAGTCTTTTGTAAGCGGCGTTACGACTTATGTACAGAATACTTTTATCGATGTCCTGAACAAGGCTTCCACAGCGGAGTGGCTCAGTATCAAGGACAAGTTTCCGAATCTGTCCGGAGATGTGGACCAGACGCTTGGTCTTTTGAATCAGTACAACAATTTCCTGGGGTTGAATATCGGTAATTCTCCCTCTTATATTGTAAAAGAAGCGATCAGCGCAGGTTCTTATCTGATGGTGGTAGCGGCTCTGGCGATTCCGGTCCTGTCGGCTGTGACGCAGTGGATCAATGTGAAACTGATGCCTCAGCAGGAGACACAGTCGGACAATAAGAACGATACCCAGAATACCATGATGCAGTCCATGAAGACAATGAACATGATGATGCCAATTATGTCCGCGATCTTCTGTTATACACTGCCTGCAGGTCTTGGACTTTACTGGGTGGCCGGCGCTGTCGTGAGAAGTATCCAGCAGGTTGTGATCAACAAACATATTGATAAGTTAGATCTGGATGAGATCATCAAGAAGAATGAAGTAAAAGCGAAGAAGAAGATGGAAAAGGCCGGTGTGAAAGCCGAGCAGATGGCGGCTTACGCGAATATGAATACGAAGAAAGTGAATGCTGCCGCTCCGAAAAAGACTTCCACCAGTTCCATGACGGCTGAGGAGAAGGCGGAGGCAGTGAGAAAATCCACGGAGTATTATAATAAAAATGCCAAACCCGGCAGTATGATGTCCAAGGCTAATATGGTAAAGCAGTATAACGAGAAAAATAATAAATAGGATTGCCATGGTTTCTTAAATTGATCAGACTAATTTTATATGGGAATGGAGGATTGAATATTTATGGAATTTATTGAGATTTCTGCAAAGACAGTGAATGATGCGATCACGGAAGCATGTCAGAAGTTTACTGTGACCAGTGATAAGCTGGAATATGAGGTTGTAGAAGAAGGCTCTTCCGGATTTCTTGGAATAGGCGCCAAACCTGCCATTATCAAGGCAAGAGTGAAATCTTCCGTACAGGACACCGCAAAGGATTTCTTAAGAGACGTCTTTGATGCCATGGATATGACGGTGGTCGTTGATGTAAAATATGATGAGCTCGAGAATTATATGGAGATTGACTTAAATGGTGACGATATGGGAGTCCTGATCGGTAAACGGGGACAGACACTGGATTCCCTGCAGTATCTTGTATCTCTGGTAGTGAATAAGAATGTGGAGAATTATATCAGAGTAAAGGTTGATACGGAAAATTACCGTCAGAGAAGGAAAGAAACGCTGGAAAATCTGGCAAAGAATATTTCCTATAAGGTAAAGAGAACGAAGCGGCCTGTATCTCTTGAGCCTATGAATCCTTATGAGAGAAGGATCATACATTCCGCGCTTCAGAATGATAAGTATGTTACGACACACAGTGAAGGGGATGAACCGTTCAGGCATGTGGTCGTCGTTTTGAAGAAGTATGACAGGAACAGATAGATTTCGTAACAATGAATTAAACGGCAGGATATTACAATCTTGCCGTTTTATCTTAGGTGGAGTTTAGCTTTATGAAAACGGATACGATCGCGGCTATTGCAACAGCCATGTCAGATTCAGGGATCGGGATCATACGTGTCAGTGGAGATGATGCGGTCATGATCGTTGATAAGATATATAGAAACAGCGATCAGAAAAGAATTTTGACAAAATATGCCACGCATACGATACATTACGGATTTATCATAGAAGAAGAGGATGAATCCGTGATCGATGAAGTCATGGTCACAGTCATGAAAGCGCCGCGGAGTTATACTACGGAAGATACGGTGGAGATCAACTGTCACGGTGGTATTCTTATGATGAGAAAGATTCTCGACACCGTGTTAAAAGCGGGAGCGAGGATTGCGGAGCCGGGAGAATTTACGAAGCGTGCCTTTTTAAATGGAAGGATAGATCTTTCCAGGGCAGAAGCGGTGATGGATCTCATACAGGCCAGGAATGAATTTGCCCTGCAATCGTCCGTAAAGCAGTTGAAAGGTTCTGTTTCCGATAAAATAAAAAGTCTTCGGGAAGATATCCTGTATGAGATAGCCTTCATAGAGTCTGCGTTGGATGATCCGGAGCATATCAGCCTGGATGGTTATCATGACAGATTGTCGGAAAAGACAGAATATATCATGCGGGAATTAAACGGGTTGTTGGATTCTGCGGATGATGGCAGGATATTGAAAGAGGGGATCAATACGGTTATCGTTGGAAAACCGAATGCCGGGAAATCTTCCCTTCTCAATATTCTGGTAGGGGAGGAGAAGGCGATCGTAACCGATATTGCGGGAACGACCAGAGATACGTTAGAAGAAGTCATTTCGATCGGCGGGATCACTTTAAATATCGTCGATACCGCCGGGATCCGCAGCACAGAGGATATCGTGGAGAAAATAGGAGTGGACAGGGCAAAGAAGATTTCCGAAAGCGCCGATCTGATTCTTTATGTTGTAGATTCCTCTCTTCCTCTGGATGAAAACGATTATGAGATTATGAAAATGATCCGGAATAAAAATGCGATCATTCTGTTAAATAAATCCGATCTGGATGAAGTAGTCGGAGAAGATGCTATCCGTAATCTGATAGAAGAAACCGGAAGTGCTGTCAGTGAAAATATAAATAAAAATATAAATGAAAATATGAATATAAATATCAGTATGATCAGGACTTCGACAAAGACAGATTCCGGTATGGAAGATTTGATCAATACCGTGAAAGAAATGTTTTTCCATGGGAAACTTTCTTATAACGATCAGATTTATATTACAAATATGCGGCATAAGGAAGCGATCCGGGATGCCCGTGACAGTATGCTGCAGGTAGAGAAAAGCCTGGAAATGGACATGCCGGAAGATTTCTATTCTATCGATCTGATGAGCGCTTATGCCTCGCTTGGCAGTATCATCGGAGAGGAAGTGGGAGATGATCTTGTGAATGAGATTTTTTCCAGGTTCTGTATGGGTAAATAGCGTGAGAAGAAATTGTTTGTCTTTGGATTTTGAGATTTTGTGATTTTGTGAACGGAACTATGGGGGTTGGTATGTCAGAGATGTTTAACGGATCTTTTATACAGGATAGAGTGGATGTGTGTGTGGTCGGCGCCGGTCATGCAGGGTGTGAGGCGGCGCTTGCCTGTGCGAGACTGGGACTAAAGACGGTAATCTTTACGGTCAGTGTGGACAGTATTGCGCTGATGCCATGTAATCCGAATATTGGCGGCACTTCCAAGGGACATCTGGTCCGTGAAATCGACGCGCTGGGCGGGGAGAT
Source organism: uncultured Lachnospiraceae bacterium (assembly GCA_947564645.1). Taxonomy (GTDB): domain Bacteria; phylum Bacillota; class Clostridia; order Lachnospirales; family Lachnospiraceae; genus UBA3282. The sequence continues at coordinate 102,210 of CANOCU010000005.1, read as the reverse complement.
GGGTAAAAATATCGATAAAACTTTTATCCAGTCTAAGATGTTAAATAAGTCTAAAGGCCCCGCTGTACATTCCCTGCGCGCGCAGGCGGACAAAGCAGAGTATTCCAGGGCAATGCGTAAGGTATTGGAGGATCAGGAGAATCTTACGATCAAACAGGCGGAAGTCTGTAAGATCCTGACAAAAAATTACAGTTGTTATTCTAACAAAGAAAGCATTGCTTCTAAAAAAATAACTGGTGTAATGACTTTTACAGGGGCGGTTTATGAGTGTAAGTCGGTTATTTTATGTACGGGTACTTATCTGAAAGCAAGATGTCTGTGCGGGGAGGCGATTACTTATACGGGACCGAATGGTCTGCAGGCTGCCGATCACCTGACAGAGTCATTGGAGAGTCTTGGTATAGAAATGCGAAGATTTAAGACGGGTACGCCGGCCAGGATGGATGGCAGTACGATCGATTACAGTAAGATGGAAGAACAGTTTGGAGACGACAAGATAGTGCCTTTTTCTTTTTCCACGAATCCGGAGAATGTGCAGATCGATCAGGTATCCTGCTGGCTGACTTATACGAACGAGAAGACGCATGATATCATCAGGTCAAATCTTGACAGATCCCCTATCTATGCGGGAATTATCGAAGGTACGGGCCCCAGATACTGTCCTTCCATAGAAGATAAGGTAGTCAAATTCTCGGATAAGGAACGGCATCAGGTTTTTATTGAACCGGAGGGAGTCCATACCAATGAAATGTATGTAGGAGGCATGTCATCCTCTCTCCCGGAAGATGTCCAGCTTGCCATGTACCGCACTGTACCGGGACTGGAACACTGTAAGATCGTGAGAAATGCTTATGCGATCGAATATGACTGCATTGATCCGAGACAGCTGTATCCGACCCTGGAATTTAAGGATATCAAAGGATTATTCAGCGGGGGACAGTTTAACGGCAGCAGCGGCTATGAGGAGGCTGCGGCACAGGGTCTGATAGCCGGTATCAATGCCGCTCTTACGATCCTGGGAAAACAGCCGGTCGTTCTTGATCGTTCTCAGGCGTATATCGGGGTGTTGATAGACGATCTGGTGACAAAAGAGAACCTTGAACCTTATCGTATGATGACTTCGAGGGCAGAATACCGACTGCTGCTTCGACAGGATAATGCCGATCTGAGGCTTCGTGAGATTAGCTATGAGGTCGGACTTGTCTCTGAGGAAATTTATCATAAGACACTCCAGAAGAAGAAAATGATAGAAGATGAAATATGCCGTCTGAAAAGTACCGTGATAGGCGCCGCCAAAGAGAATCAGGATTTTCTGGAAAAACATGAAAGCGCTTTGTTAAAAACCGGTACGAATCTGGCAGAGCTTATGTGTCGTCCGGAGCTTACTTATGAAATACTGGCAGAGATCGATCCAAAACGTAAACCTCTTCCTGAAGATGTAATAGAACAGGTGGAGATTGAAGTAAAATATGAAGGATATATCGAACGACAGATGCGGCAGGTAGAACAGTATAAGAAGATGGAGAGGAAACGCATCCCGGCGGATCTGGATTATAATGACATCAGTTCCCTGCGGCTGGAGGCAAGACAGAAACTGATCTGTTATAAACCTGTTTCCGTGGGACAGGCATCAAGGATTTCCGGAGTCTCTCCGGCGGATATTTCGGTGTTGTTGGTCTATCTGGAGCATTATCAAAGAACATAAAGAAATATATAAAATATAGAGAAACAGGAAGTAATACAAAGAAATACATAGAAATATAAAAATGTATAATGAAATAAAAAAATATAAAAAATATTAAGAAAGATAAAAAATTTGGAATCTATGAATACTATTTTTGATCAGTATGATCTTAGCCAATTTTATAAAGATCTGGAAGAACTTCATGTTGTGCTGTCAGATGCTCAGGTAGAGCAGTTTCTTATATATTATGAGATGCTGACAAAAAAGAATAAAGTCATGAATCTTACTGCCATCACAGAATTTGATGAAGTTATGAAGAAACATTTTATTGACAGTCTTTCTCTTGTGAAGGCTTATGATCTTCATGTACGTGATATTTCTGTGATCGATATAGGAACAGGCGGCGGTTTTCCGGGGATTCCGCTTAAGATCGCATTTCCTCATCTGAAGGTGACTCTGATGGATTCCCTGCATAAGAGAGTTGATTTTTTGAGAGAAGTGATAGAAGAGCTTGATCTGCAAGGAATCGATGCAGTGCATGGCAGGGCGGAGGATCATGCGAAGCCTGGTAAGTTGCGGGAACGGTACGATCTCTGTGTATCGAGAGCGGTGGCAAATCTTTCTGTTCTTTCGGAATACTGTCTTCCTTATGTTAAAGTTGGCGGTAAGTTTATCTCTTATAAATCTGAAAAGATTACGAAAGAGATGAAGGATGCGGAGTATGCGATCATGACTTTAGGAGGCAGGATCACAGAGCAGATTTCCTTTACGCTTCCGGACTCAGATCTTTTCCGTAATTTGTTTGTGGTGGAAAAATGTGTGCCTACGCCTGCGAAATATCCGCGAAAGGCCGGGATGGCGAGTAAGAAGCCGTTGACATACGAGTTAAAATGATATCATTTTATTATTGTACTTAGTCGGAATGCGCATAAAATAAAATGCGCATTTACGACCAAGTATAGTAAATTGTAAGAGTATTTGTAATTTGTTTTTAGTCAGCATTCCAGTGAAAGAACGATATCCTGCTCATAATCCCCGAAGGTCTTGCCGAAGATATTAAAACCGCCGACATATTTTGCATCCGGTTTGTTACCGATTCGTACCGTAACAAAAGATCTTTGATTCAGATTCAGTTCATCCACAGTCACATTCTCTACGAGTCTGTCATTTACATAGCAGCCGTCTTTCCTGACTTCCCAGTTTACCAGCATTCCGTATTGTGTGGAGCCGTTAGGCCAGATGGCGTTGGTAAGTCTGCCGCGTCTGTGGCCAAAGTCTCCGGGGCTGGTCCAGGTGCCGCAGTCCACGCCGTTCATCCAGACGGTAATATCAGATTTCCAGTCTTCCCGGAAGCCGGGCGCTTCGGAGCATATTTCCATTGTCAGACAGATTCTCTTCACGTCATCATTGCTGAAAAGGCCATTGGCAAACTTATATTCTACGAATCCGGCAGAGGACCAGAGAAGTCCTGCATTGATCCTTTCCGGCAGATAGAAGCTGTACTCTAAGTCTTCATTACCGATCACGCCATCCACGCCTACCAGTCCACAGGTCGGGTGGACGTCGCATTCCGAATACATACCCACGGGCATTTCGCTGCTGAAGACTTCTCTGACATTTTCATCTTTTCTGATCAGTCTGACAGAGACGGAATCGAGTTTTCTGCTGCAGAGCTTGGAAGATCCTCTGGCGCCGGGACGTTCTTCCATGCGGATCAGGCCTGCTTCTTCGAGGATTTTAAGGTGAAAAGCAGCGCTGGAAGCGGGAATATCCATGATCCGTGCGATATCGCCGATGATCAGGGAGTCTTCATATAGAAGCTGAAGGATCTTTAAACGGATCGGTGAAGAGAAGGCACGTCCGATCGCACAGACTTCCTCTTCATCGTTGATTTCATAGTTTTTAAATTTTGCCATCTTGTCACCCCGTGATTTCTGTTATAATTAACGACATTAAAAATTTCGTTTTCAGCCTTGTAGAAGCTACCGTATATGGCTTCTGCAAGAGCCGGAAGCAGAAATTTCATGATCGTTAATTCTGTGATCAAATCAAACTATAGCATATGCAGGATATACCGTCAAATGGTTACATTACATAAAATTTTATGGTTTTATTGCTCTTAGAAAAGGTAATTATTATTTATCACAAAAATTATGTATAATCAAAGTTATTGCATGATTGCAAAATTATTATTTATGTTTTTATTATTTAAAAAATATACATAATAGCTAAAAAAGCTATAAAAAACAAAAATATGTTGACATTGTGCATTACATATTATATTCTAAAAACACATAACAACAGTTTTATTGTTCTTTTATGAAAGTGCACATTTTAGAACAGCATAAAAACAACAAAAAAAATGTATAAGCTATCAACGGCCGAATAGCGTATGTGATGTAATGATTAAATGAAAAGCAGAAGGAGGATTTTATTATGAAGCGTAAATGGTTAGCAGCATTATTGGCTCTGACAATGACAGCCGGTTTATTAGCCGGATGCGGTGACAGCGGTAATGCAGGATCGACGAACACAACAGCTACGGATACTCCTGCAGCAGAGGCAGATACCCAGGAAGAATCGGGGGGGGGTAATTCGGAAGAGGCTGAGGCTCCGGCAGAAGGCGAAGCGGCAGTTGGTGAAGTAGATGTGAATGAAGACGGTACAGTAAATAACCCGGAAGCCGTACAGGTGGATGAGAATAAGCTGGTATTCTGGTCTCTGTTCAGCGGCGGCGACGGCGGATTTATGGATGATATCATTGCTGACTACAATTCTAAAGGACCGAGCAAGGAAGTACAGTCTATCATGCTGGTATGGGGTGATTATTATACGAAGCTGCAGACTGCGGTAGCAGCCGGCAAGGGTCCCGACATCGGTGTATCCCATGTATCCAAGCTTCCCGAGCTTGTAGATCAGGGTGTCGTAGAACCGATCGATTCTTATCTGGAGCAGCTGGGATTTGATATGTCTTCCGTATACGCATCAAATTCGATCGATTCCGTAACCTTTGACGGACAGATTTATGCGATCCCGTTAGATACGCACGCAGAGATTCTTTATTATAACACGGATATCCTGGAAAGAGCAGGTGTTGCTCTGAATGCAGACGGTCAGTTGGATATCAACAGCTGGGATGAGTTCAAAGCGGTCATGGATCAGTGTAAGGCTGTTTTGGAAGATGGTGAGACAGTTCTTTCCATTACCAATCAGGGTGACGATCCTTATCGTATCTGGTGGGCTACTTACTTCCAGATGGGCGGAACACCTCTCGTGAATGATGACGGAACAGAAGTAACGCTGGATATGGAAATTGCGAAGAAGGCGGCAGAGATACTGAAATCCTTATATGAAGAAGGATATGTAATGGAAGGTATCGATGATCATCAGCAGTTGTTCCAGAGCGGCAAGGCAGCTTTTGCTACCTGCGGAACATGGGCGACAGGCGCATTCGAGAAGACTGATAACCTGAAGTTTGGTGCACAGGCTTGGCCGAAGATGTTCGATAATGATTCCTGTTGGGCAGATTCCCATACGATGATTCTTCCGGTAAATCCTGACAGGACAGAAGAAGAATCTCTGGCAGCAGTAGAGTTCCTGATCGGAGCATCCGGTGACGGCGGCGCGATCTGGGCAGGTTCCGGACAGATTCCTTCCAATATGAGCGTATTGGAGAGCAAGGCATATCTGGATATGCCGTACAGAAGCAGCTATAAGTCAGCATTGCAGACAGCAGTATTACCGTCTAAGAATCCTCATTTCTATGCGATGAAGGACGGCATTATTGAGAATCTGAATACTTATTGGATTAATGTTGCTGATCTGGACACTGCGATTCAGGGTGTTTATGACGAATTAGAATCCAATTTGGATTAAGCTTATCGATAACTGGGAGGGGAGCATAGACTGCTCCCCTTTCTTCTCTATTTGTTATGTTGGTTCCTATAGTTGCATGAAAGGAAGGATACGATCTATGAGTAAAGCAAGAAAACGAAGAACTTTCCTGACGGCGATAGCCTTTATTCTCCCTTTTTTTATCTTATATACTGTCTTTACGATCTGGCCGGTCATTCAGGGATTCTATGTAAGCTTACATAAATGGGGTTTGATGGGAAAGCAGAGTTTTATCGGTTTCGATAACTATGTGAAATTTATTGGGGATAAGAATTTCTGGAAAGCATTGAGGGCGACTACCTTCTTCGTGATCATTACGACGCCAATGCTAGTAATTCTTTCGATGATTCTGGCAATGCTGGCGAACCGTGTTACGAAGATGAAGAAGAGTCTGCGGATCATCTATTATCTGCCCAGTGTGCTTTCCGTTTCGGTTGCGTCTTTTATTGCGAAATATGTGTTTACACCTTACAGGGGTCTTGTCAACGGTGTTCTTCATGTTACCGGATTGATCGGGCCGGATGTGGAACCGCAGTGGCTGCAGGATCCGAATCTTGTGTGGATCACGATCTCCATTATGACGGTGTGGTGGACGATCGGTTTCAGTATGCTTCTATTTCTTTCCGAGCTGCAGGATATCTCCTTTGATATCTATGAGGCGGCGATGATCGACGGAGCTTCCAGTAAGCAGCTTCTGTTCTATGTCACGATTCCTCTTCTGAAACCGACTTTGTGGCTGGTGTCTCTGCTGCAGTTGATCGCCTGCTTCAAGGTATTCGGTCAGATTCAGTTGATCACCGGCGGTGGACCGGGTTCTACCACGCGTCCGCTGATCCAGTATATCTATGAGACGGCTTTCGGTAAGAACAACATGGGTTACGCGGCGGCTATGTCTTATGTATTATTTGCGATCCTGCTGGTTCTTTCCATTGTACAGCAGGCTCTGCAGAGGAGAGGGGAGGATTAGAATATGAAGAAAAAGAAAACGCCCGGCTATTGGGTTTTGAATGTGATATCTATTATTCTGGCAGTTTTTTTTGTCGGTCCGATCATCTGGGCGATCGCCGTATCCTTCCAGATCGAAGGAAAACAGATCGTGTCGGTATTCGACTGGTTTAAACCGCCCTATACGCTGCAGAATTATCCGGAGATCATAATGAACTCTTCTGTTCCTACCTGGTTGAAGAACAGTTTGCTCATTGCAGTGATCACCACAGGCTTAACGGTGATCTTCTCCTCACTGGCTGCCTATGCGATCGCCAAGCTGCCTTTTAAGGGAAGCAATCTTATCTTTTTGTATTTTATGCTCGGTCTGATGGTACCTGGCGAGGCGACGATCGTTCCTCTTTTTATAACGGTAAACGGAATGCATATGATCGACAGTTATGCGGGAATGATACTGCCTTCCATTGCGGGGTCCATGACACTGATTATTATGGTGTCCTTCTTCAAGGGACTGCCGACAGAACTTCTGGAGGCTGCCAGGATTGACGGGGCCAATGAGTTGCGAACCTTTTTCGTGATCGCGCTGCCGCTTTCGAAAACGATCATTTCCACGGTTTGTATCTTTTCCTTTATCGGCAGTTGGAACAATTATCTATGGCCGTTGTTGTGTGCGATGGGCGAGAGTCTTTTCACACTTCCGATCGGTATTCCGACTTTTGCCGGAACTTATATCGTGGACTATGTGCGCCCGCTGACTGCAAGTATGGTGGCCTCTCTGCCGATGATCATTATCTATGTTATTTTTGAGAAGCAGATCGTAGCCGGCATTACGGCAGGAGCAGTGAAGGGTTGATTGAAGTAACGGGAAAGCCCGGGATCTTGCGTGACAGGGAAGTCGGATGTTGAATTGTTACGTTGATCTGTTGAGGATTGAAAATGCAGGGTGACAGGAGGTAGTGATTTGTTATGAATGCCGGGATAAAGACTGCGGCGGGAAGAAGAAGAGAGATTGATATTCTGAAAGGGATCCTGACGATCACCATGATTTTATGCCATTCGATCCAGTTCTTTGGTGTAGAGCAGGATCCTGTGCAGGGCATGTTGGTGAATGTAATCAATCTGACGACGTTTTCGGGATTCGTGTTCTGTTTCGGTTATGTGTCAGAGACGGCTTATTTTCGAAAAGGATGGCTGCAAGGCGCACGGAAGATGGGAAAAAATGTGCTGCGTATCCTGATCGCTTTCTATCTGTCCGGAATCGCTTACGTGGCTCTTGTGGAAGGCAAGATCTTTCGAACGGATTTTATTAAGGAAGTGCTGTTTTTGAAGAAATATCCGGGCTAGTCGGAATTTCTTGTATCCTTTTCGGCGATGTTGTTGGTCGGGATGATCTGTTTTCCGGTCTTTGAGAGGATGAACGGTAAGATTTTGCTCCTGTCGGCTCTGATCAGCGGCGGATTATGTTTTCTTCCCTATGACAGGATTCAGAATTCCTGGCTGGCTCTGTTCGTGGGCTCCAGACATTATGTGACTTTTCCGATACTGCAGTACAGTTTCTTCTTTGCGGCCGGCATCTGGTTTTGCAGGAACGGGATACGGTGGAGATGGCAGATCTTAGTACTCAGCATCTGTCTGGGGATTCCCTGTTTCTATTGTTACAGGACGAATGGTTATCTGCCGGAGCGTTTTCCGGTCTCTGTCTGGTATCTGTTTGGCGGATGTCTGTTTGTATATTTGTACTATCTGCTTGCTTGTGCTATGGAGAAGCCGCAGACCGGCATTTTGAGGAAGGTGACGGGATATTTTGAATCTGCCGGTGCTGGGTCGCTGTATTATCTGCTGTTCAGTAATCTGATGATCTTTGCACTGGATTGTTCCAGTTTCAGTTTTCGTTCTGTAGGGTATGGTTATATTTATTTTATTGTTATATTATTAGTGATAGGATATTTTAAGAGATTGGCATGAAGCTATTATTTTATAAAAGTAGTATAAAATAAAAAGATGATAAAATCATAAAAAGGAGAGGAGAATTTAATTTATGAATCATTATGTTAAAGATTATCCCAGGCCGCAGTTTGTGAGGGATAATTGGGAGAATCTGAACGGAGCGTGGGATTTTCGTTTCGATGATGACAATGTAGGAGAGCGGGAAAAATGGTATGAGGGCTTCGAGAGAGAGCATGAGATCCAGGTTCCTTTTACCTATGAGACGAAGCTGAGCGGCATTCAGGATGAGAGACGGCATGACCATATCTGGTACAGCAGGAAGATCAAGGTTGACGGCGACAGACTGGAACAGGAGAATCTTGTTGTTCATTTTGAGGGCAGCGATTTCCTGACGACACTCTGGGTAAACGGGCAGAAGGCAGGCAGCCACAGAGGCGGTTATGCGAGATTTTCTTTTGACATCACCGATCTGGTGAAGGATGGGGAGAATCTGTTGACGGTGAGAGTGGAAGATACTTTCGACATGCAGCAGCCCAGAGGAAAACAGCGTTGGTGTGACGAGAATTATCAGTGTTGGTATGTACAGACTACGGGAATCTGGAAGACGGTGTGGACCGAGTATGTGCCGAAGGTAAGTCTGAAAGCCGTGAAGATGACACCGCATCTGGAAGAGTGTGAATTGGAAGTGGAGTATCAGGTCGATGCGCCGGACAGCATGTGGGACGGAAGCTTGTGTGTGGAAGCGACGGTTATTTTTGACGGGAAGTTTATCAATAAGGTATGTACGGCAGTCGTATCCGAGCATGTGAATACAAGGATCGATATCTCTAAGAAAAACAGCGGTTATGCGTGGATTGTAAAGATGTGGAGCCCGGAAGAACCGAATCTGTATGATATCAGTTTTAGGCTGGTGAGAGATACGGATGTATTGGATACGGTCGATTCTTATTTCGCAATGCGTGAGATCCGCATTGAGCAGAGAAATATTCTGTTAAACGGACATCCTCTTTATCAGAGACTGATCCTGGATCAGGGTTATTGGAAGGATTCCCATCTGACGCCGCCCAGCGAGGAGGCGTTGATCGAGGATATCGATAAGATCCATGAGCTTGGTTATAACGGTTTGCGGAAGCATCAGAAGACGGAAGATGAGAGATTCTTATACTGGTGTGACGTGAAGGGTATGCTGGTCTGGAGTGAGATGGCATCCGCTTATGATTTCTCGGATTATGCGGTGGAAGAGTTTACGAGAGAGTGGTTGGAGATCGTGAAGCAGAATTATAATCACCCCTGTATTATCACGTGGACGCCTTTCAATGAGTCCTGGGGGATCAGCCAGGTGGAGACGGATGTAAGGCAGCAGCATTTTACGGAAGGAATCTATTATCTGACGAAGAGCATCGACAAATATCGCCCCGTGATTGTCAATGACGGTTGGGAGCATACGATTTCCGATATTCTGACGCTGCATGATTATGAGGAAGTCGGAAAGCTTCTGAAGAAACGGTATGTGGATTGCGAGGAAGAAATCTTTAATACGGAAGTTTATCACAGTCTCTTCAAGTCAGCTATGGCGAATGGCTATGACTATATTGGTCAACCTGTTATCATCAGTGAGTATGGCGGTATCGCTTTCAATAATGATGACAACGGATGGGGGTATGGCAATAAGGTAAATACGGAAGAAGATTTCATCAAGAGATTTGATAAGATCACTACGGCTGTCAAGGAGATTCCTTATGTGTGCGGTTACTGCTATACGCAGGTGACGGATGTGCAGCAGGAGATCAATGGTCTGATGGATATTGACCGGAATTTCAAGGTGGATGCGGATACCATTAAGGAGATCAATGAGCGTCAGATCGGATATTGGAGGCAGATGTACACGAAGCCTGTTGCGGACTGCTGATTTTCTGATTTTGTTGTTAGCCGGATTCTCAGAAGAGATATCGGATAACTTACAAGAATGTAAGATACAGTTTTTGGATTGTAAGTTGAATCGATGGAAGAAGAATCTGTGATCTGATATGATACTATCAGAAAGCAAAACAACATAGGAAAAGGGGTAGACAAAATGAAAAAATTATTCTTGGCAGCAGTTGCAATGGTGGTTATTATTGCGGTACAGATGACATTATCGTTTGCATTTTCTTATCGCGTAGGAGAAATATTCTCCAGAGTCTCAATCGGCGCATTGTTCTTTTACTTTTTGATGGATCTTGGAAGGGTTGTACGGAAAAAGAAGATACATGCAGCAGAGTAGTGGAGAAGAAAAAGAAATAAAGAAAATAAGAGGAATATGAAAATACCGGAGAGGCAGGAAGAAATCTTGCTCTTCGGTATTTCTGCATATCTGAAATTGTAAGCGTTACCCTTAGTGAACAAAGGAATACGCGTTCACTGAAGAAGGTATCATTAAAGAAACATCTCTATTTCTCTTAAGATGTCGTCCGGGGATTCGAGTTGAGGAAGATGTTTTGTCTGGGGGATATATACTTCCTCGATCGCCGGATTATAATACTTATAGTTTTCAATGGTCGTGTTTATTTCTTTTTCCTTCTCTCCACCGATCATCAGAATACTGTGATCAATCTCCTTTAATTCATGGAGAATATTCATATTCATATATTTTGCTATGTAACTGGCAAATGAGAATTTGGAATTGTAACTGCCAACATGTGCCGCTTCCAGATAATTGTATATATATTTCTCTTTGATCTCGCCAGGCTGATAGAAATATTCTTCTTCGAAGGATTTACGGATCATATATTTATTGGCAAATATATGATAGGTAAAAGTTCCCAGGATCGGCGTCTCGAAGAGGAACTTCAGAAGTTTCGTTTGTCTGGAAGGTATCTGATTCTGCAGATACAGATTCTGCGGGTTGATGCAGATCAGTTTATGATACAGTTCCGGATTATTGTGACAGGACATGATCACGAAGGGAACGGATTCTCCTGTTACCATTACGGATGTTTTCCGGCAGATCACATTCTTAATAAAGTCACTGATCAGCTGTTCGTATATATTGCCGGTGTAGGTCATGGAAGGCTTGTCAGATAATCCATACCCAAGCAGATCGATCGAATAAATCTCATGCTGGTCTGTGAGATTATTGATCAGTCTGTGATATTCATAGTTGGAACTTCCGATCGTAAGATCATGTATGAAGAGAAGCGGAGTACCGCTGCCTTTCTTCTGGTATCTGATCTTACCGAAACGCCATTCATAATACTGGTTTTCCGAATTAGTCAGCAGGTTTTTGACGGTGCTGAGAGAGGTATGGATCCGGTTCATAATGTGCATTGCACTGATGGAGGATGCTGTTAGCGCAATTATGCTGGCTGCTTTTTTATTCATACTTGCACCTCCATTCAGCTCTGACACAAATACCGCTGAAAAGTACGGTGCAAGTATTCAGTAAATGCACACATGCAGCAAGCTGCATGGTGCGTGTACGCTCAGCGCAGCGAGTGCGCAGAGCTGTTGCCATAGGTATTCTTTTATTCATATTTTTAACTATTCCTTTCTGAGGCACAAACAAGTTGTGAAAGATTTCTAAAGTGCTTTTTTTGGACAATTTCTGACACATTCCATGCAGAGGATACATTCCGTTCCGTTTACTCTTCCGCGCGAATTGTCGGTGACATCTACATCCATCGGGCATACTCTCTTGCACTTGCCGCAGGAAATACATTTATCCTTGTCACATGTGATACGGATCAGAGAAAAGTAACTTATCGGCTTTAAGAATACGGTGATAGGACATATGTATTTGCAAAATGCTCTGTTATCCTGAAACAGAAATGCCAATACGATGCCTGTGATGTAATACAGGATATTTCCGATCAGGAATGTCCAGAACATGATCTGTTCCAGATTGCCAACGTGGCAGAGAAACAGTGCCGCTACGAAAATAAGGGAGGCAGTAAATGTAATGTATCTGATAAAGCCGATTTTCTTCCTTGATCCTTTCGGTTCTTTATAGGGTAGAAAATCAAGTACCATGGCAGTCCAACACGCGTACCCACACCAGCCTCTGCCGAAGATAAGAGGACCGAATATTTTAGCCACTGCATAGTGAATTGTCGCGGCCTCGAATACTCCGGTAAAAAGATAGTACCAGAAACCCTCTATCTGCATATTTTCATTACAGATCAGTCCAAGATAGATTAACATATAAAGACCGACCAACAGTTGGACAATCCTGCGGGCATACTTATAATCGTGCAGAAAGAGAAGAATGCCCAGTGAGATGGAAGTTCCTATGTAACTGAAATTAAACAGATAAAACAGGTTATCCTTTGTAAGCCAGAGTGTAACGGCTATTGATTCGAAAATCAGCCACATAGCTAATGGAAGAATATATTTTTTCTTGTTTGACAATAGTTTATTGTCCTCTCTTAGTATCTTATTGTTTGCGTTTAAATTTAATGATTTGTACTTTTTATATCTTATTTATTATTATATACTTAAATAATAGAGTGTGCAATTATGATTGTTTTCATTTTTTAGATTTATTATATATATTATGTATATGTGTTACCCTTAGAAAACAAAGATCGGATAGGTTGGTACAGAATCTTGTAATGTTACACGTGAAACATTTTGAATATTTGAATGATTATTTCATGTTTAGCGCAGGTCGGAGCAGAGCGTAGACCAGATACCCCGCAGTTTTGCTGCGTTGCAAGTTGGATGCTCTGTTAGCTTGCTGCGGAGTATTTGATTGTTATTGGATATTGTCGGTATGGAGAATTTAATTTATGGGTGAATTATTATATTTACATGTCCCAAGTTACAATGAACTTTGGTATCGTCAAAAGCTTATGCAGGACTCTGATACAATGAGCTATAATAAAAATTATACTTTAGATTTTGAGGGATATGATCAGAATACAGGATGTATTGCATTTCCTGAGCAGAAATGGGCTGATTGGTACAAATATTTTATAGGGCAGGAACCTCAACGATTTTATGCTTATATTGCGCGGAAAGATGATGATTCTTTTATTGGAGAAGTTAATTTACATAGAAATATGAATGACTCCTGGTATGAGATGGGTATTCTTCTGGAGGCTAAGCATCGCGGAAATGGTTATGCAAAGGAAGCAATATGTTTATTGCTTCAATATGCTTTTGAAGTAATGAATGTGAATATGATTCATAATTCTTTTGAGGAAAGGAGAGGTGCTGCTGTACATTTACATCTCTCGGCAGGATTTGAAAAATATAGAAAAGAAAATGGTATCATGGAGTTAATCATAACCAGAGAACAATATTTTAAAAATTATAGTAAGCAAAATTTCTAATGTCGTTAACTATAGCAGGTTTTTATAATGTTTCACGTGAAACATTTCCTATATTTGGATTATGGACACAAGATAATGTTTCACGTGAAACAATCCAACCCAATATCTTGTAAACAAAGCCGTGAAACATCTTATTTTGTATAGAAATCTTATTGTGAAACATTCCTTTTTAGTCAAAATGTCAAACAAAAATGAAGAAAACAAAATGTCACCGTGACAATTCAGCCTACCGACATCGTTGTTACATATGCTAAACTATTCATAAAAGAACAGGTCCAAAGACTGACTGTGACTGTAAACAGTAAGAAGAGTATAATTTGAAAAAATTATATGTAAAGTACATATAGATTATCCCCCTGTTTAGTGATATAATCTTAAACGGACAGAAAACAGTTTTTTGGAGAGAAAGCGTTTTGTCGTATTTTATACAAAACGAAAGGTGAAGGTAGAAACGATTATGGGAAGAACGATTGCGATTGCAAATCAAAAAGGTGGGGTCGGTAAGACGACGACTTCTATCAATCTATCTGCTTCGTTGGCAGAGAAAGGAAAGAAAGTTCTGGTGATCGATACCGATCCTCAGGGAAATACGACCAGTGGATTTGGCATTGAGAAGAATGACCTGGAGAATACGATCTATGAATTGATCTTAGGAGAATGTTCCATTAATGAATGTATTATCAAGGAAGTAATTCCAGGTGTATCGGTGATTCCATCGAATGTCAACCTGGCGGCGGCCGAAATTGAATTGATCGGTATTGATAAGAAAGAATACATATTAAAGAATGAAGTGGATTGGGTAAAGGATGTATTTGATTTTATTATCATCGATTGTCCTCCTTCCTTGAATCTGCTGACGATCAATTCCATGACTACGGCAGATACGGTATTGGTGCCGATTCAGTGCGAGTATTATGCATTGGAAGGATTGAGCCAGTTGATCCATACGGTTAATCTTGTGAAAGAAAGATTGAATCCGGAACTGGATATGGAGGGTGTCGTATTCACAATGTATGATTCCAGGACAAACCTTTCCATGCAGGTAGTGGAAAATGTAAAAAATCATTTAAAGCAAAATGTATATAAGACTGTGATACCGAGAAATATCAGATTAGCCGAGGCGCCCAGCTATGGCAAGCCAATCAATATGTATGATCCGAAATCTGCGGGGGCCGAAGCTTATATGTTACTTGCCGATGAAGTGATCAATAGAAAGGGTGTATAGTGTATGGCGGCAAAAGTATCAAGGGGTTTAGGAAAAGGATTGGATTCCCTGATTCCTATGGGATCATCTCCGGAAAAGAAAACTGAAAGCAACAAAGAAGGAAGTTTGAATCAAACGCAAAAGGACAGTAAAGCGACTGAAACGGTTGTCAAGATCACACAGGTGGAACCCAACAGAGAACAGCCGAGAAAGAATTTTGATGAGGATGCGCTGCAGGAACTGGCAGATTCCATCAAGCAGTTTGGCCTTTTACAGCCTATTCTTGTACAGGATCGAAAAAGCCACTATGAGATCATAGCCGGTGAGCGTCGCTGGCGCGCTGCCAAGCTGGCCGGATTAAAGGAAGTTCCGGTTATCATCCGTGATTATACGGATCAGGAAATTGTGGAAATTTCCCTGATCGAGAATATCCAGAGAGAGGACCTGAATCCGATCGAAGAGGCACAGGCTTATAAGAGGCTTCTGACGGAGTTTCATTTGAAACAGGATGAGGTTGCGGAGAGGGTATCCAAAAGCAGGACTGCCGTCACCAATTCGATGCGTCTCTTGAAATTGTGTGACGAAGTGCAGCAGATGATCATAGATGATATGTTATCCACCGGTCATGCAAGAGCACTGATCTCCATTGAAGATCCGGAAGAACAATACACGATCGCGCAGAAGATATTCGATGAGAAATTGAGCGTCCGCGATGTGGAGAAGCTGGTCAAGAATTTAAACAAACCGGAGAAGCCGAAGAAGGAGAATAAGGAAGATAAGAGCCTGGATATCATTTATCAGGATATTGAGGAAAAGCTGAAACAATCTCTTGGCACGAAGGTAGTGATCTCTTCTAAGGGAAACGGAGCCGGCAAGGTCGAGATTGAGTTCTATAATCATGATGATCTGGATAGGATCATTGAATTGTTGTCAAAATCCTGATTCTGTAACAGAGAGACCAAAGAATAAACCGTTACGCTACTGTAAGATTTAAGAAAGGTACAAGCAGATGAATTATAATTTACTGGAACAAACAGGACTTGGCAGCTTTGACCTGACTTATCTGTTTATTGCCGCATATGCCTCGATTTTTATATTGATCATACTGGTGATTGTACAGACAGTAAGATTGAATAAGCTGTCAAAGAAGTATAAGAAATTTATGTCAGGTAAAAACGCCAAGAGTCTGGAAAAAGATATCATTGGACTCTATGAAGATAACAAGTTTATCAAAGCATCAGCAGAAAAAAACAAAAGCGATATCCGGGCATTGTATAAAAAACTTCAAAGTACTTTTCAGAAAGTCGGTATTGTAAAATATGATGCATTCAATCAGATGGGAGGACAGCTAAGTTTCTCACTGGCGCTGTTAGATGAAAATGACAACGGATTTATATTAAATTCGGTTCACAGCACGGAAGGATGCTATTCTTATACGAAAGAGATCAGGAATGGAATGTGTGAAATCTCACTGGGCGATGAAGAGAGAGAAGCTTTGAATATTGCCATGGATCTATAAAAAGGTGAAAGAAGTATAAGAACATGGATATATGCTCATATTCTACTATTATATTATGTTATCAGAAAATATTTTATGCAGGATTCGTACCGCAGCGGCAGCATGAATCACTGCATGATCAGAATGGAGGCACAAAATGATAGATATCAAATTTTTAAGAGAGAATCCGGATGCGGTAAAAGAAAACATCAGGAAGAAATTTCAGGACAGCAAACTTCCTCTCGTAGATGATGTGATTGAACTGGATGCGGAAGTGAGGAAGGCACAGCAGGAGGCAGATCATATCCGTGCCAACAGAAATAAAATCTCCAAAGAGATCGGTGCGCTGATGGGTCAGGGCAGGAAAGAGGAAGCGGAGGCAAAGAAGGCGGAAGTGGCTGCCAATGCTGCCCGTCTCGCAGAGCTGGAAGAGAAAGAAAATGAGCTCCGTGAAAAGATTAAGAAGAATATGATGACGATTCCGAACATGATCGATCCTACGGTCCCGATCGGTAAGGATGATTCAGAGAACGTGGAGATTCAGAAGTACGGAGAACCGGTCGTGCCGGATTTTGAGATTCCGTACCATACAGAGATCATGGAGAGATTTCATGGCATCGATATGGATGCTGCCGGACGCGTGGCAGGCAATGGCTTTTATTATCTGATGGGTGATATTGCCAGACTGCATTCTGCAGTGATCTCTTATGCGAGAGATTTCATGATCGGAAGAGGATTTACTTACTGTGTGCCGCCTTTTATGATCAGAAGCGCAGTGGTGGACGGTGTCATGAGTTTTGCCGAGATGGATGCCATGATGTATAAGATTGAGGGAGAGGATCTGTATCTGATCGGTACTTCGGAGCATTCCATGATCGGTAAATTTATCGATACGATCATCCCGGAGGAAGAACTGCCGCACACCTTGACCAGTTATTCTCCCTGTTTCCGTAAGGAAAAAGGTGCGCACGGCATAGAGGAGAGAGGTGTGTACCGTATACATCAGTTCGAGAAGCAGGAGATGATCGTCGTCTGTAAGCCGGAAGAATCTCCCATGTGGTTTGACAGGTTATGGCAGAATACGGTGGATCTGTTCCGCACGATGGATATTCCGGTAAGGACCATCGAATGCTGCTCCGGTGATCTGGCCGATCTGAAAGTGAAATCCTATGATGTGGAAGCATGGTCGCCCAGACAGCAGAAGTATTTCGAGGTCGGCAGCTGTTCTAATCTGGGAGACGCCCAGGCCAGAAGACTGCGGATCCGTGTAAACGGCAAAGACGGCAAGTATTTTGCACATACGCTGAATAATACGGTAGTGGCGCCGCCGAGAATGCTGATCGCGTTTCTGGAGAACAATCTGCAGGCTGACGGTTCCGTGCGGATTCCGGAAGTGCTTCGTCCCTATATGGGAGGTACGACTGAATTAAAGTAACTATAGAAGACGAAATTTCTAATGTCGTTAACTATAGTAAAGGAAAAACGATTTAATAACGGTATGGAAGATTTGGAAATATTAAGAAGCACACATGCCTGTATCAAGTATTATAATAAACGAAGGGGAGGTGAAATTTTTGCATAAATTTATGCGGGCTATCGGATTTGGTAAATTGACTGACAGAACCGAGCAACAGAAGCTGATCACAGACATTATATTGAATGCGACACATCGTGCCTATACATCTAACGGAGAAGAGACCATACTTGCAGAATTTAGTGAAGATTTTGCCAAGGATATGGGAATTGCCGTCTGCGGAGAGTTTGATGCAAACGACAGATTTACGTATGATTATTTCTATCCTTATCTGCGCGGAAGCGGAATCAGTTCCTGTGAAGATATTACGGTGGAACGTCATGCGGATAAGGAATCCTATGCAGGCATCTGTGATGATATCAAAGTGGGCGTGAGCCTGATCTTCTATCTGCAGAATATGGTTCCTTATGTGAAAGCGCAGCACACTAATCTGCTGCCGATCCGGGGAACGACGCTCACCCTGTCCGGTCTGTCTGTAAGCGGCAGGATCCTTCTGCCCATCAGCAAGAATGACAGACAGAAGCAGAAGATCCAGAAGGCGTCCTTAAACAGGAATCAGCTGATCGCTGCCGCCAGACAGGGCGACGAGAGCGCTATTGAAAGCCTGACGCTGGAAGATATGGATACTTATACATCCATTTCCAGAAAGATACTGACGGAAGATGTATTCAGTCTGGTGGATACCTATTTCATGCCTTATGGCGTCGAGTGCGATCAATATTCTGTGCTGGGAGAGATTCTGGATGTCAGCCTGAGAATGAATAAGGTCACCGGAGAGGAAATCTATGTCATGCATCTAAGCTGCAATGACCTGGAATTCGATATCTGTATCAACAAGCAGGATCTTTTCGGAGAACCGCAGGCAGGCAGAAGATTTAAAGGCGTTATCTGGATGCAGGGATTTATAAATTATCCAACTGCATAGTTGCAAAGTTGGGAATATTTATGTATAATAGTTGTTGGAAAGTTGGTGCAGCACATTGATCGTGCAGCCGCTTTAAATAGTTCCCTTAGTTAAATGGATATAACAGGAGCCTCCTAAGCCCCAGTTGTGAGTTCGATTCTCGCAGGGAACGTTAAGAACGGAAAGCATTGAAAGCATTGGATTTTTCAATGCTTTTTATTATAAGGCCATCAAAGAAAGCGGGGTAACTATTATGCCAGGTCAATCGAGATCAATCGAACCTTATTTGAACTGCAGTTTCGAATGCAGCTGCGGACGGACGCACAGATCTTTGTTTGCACACTATATCTTTGAACCGGGTGCGATCAGGAAACTGCCGGAACTTCTGGCGAAGCTTGGTTATAACAGGCCCTATCTGATTTCTGACACTCATACTCACGAGATCGCGGGCTGCAGGACGGAGGAAGTGCTTCGGCAGGCAGGAGTGGATTTCACGTCTCATAAGCTGAAGAGTCCGGAAAACAGTGATCTGGCGGCGGATGAGAATGCACTTGGCAGTATCGCCATGGCCAATGACAAGGATGCGGATATCATCATCTCGATCGGCACCGGTACGATCAATGACCTCGGCCGTTATTTTAGTTATATTACCGGCAGACCCTTTCTGTTAGTGGCGACGGCTCCTTCCATGGACGGACTCGTGAGCGGTGTGGCGCCTCTGATCTTTCACAATATGAAGATTACTTTTTCGACGCAGGAGCCTCTGGCGTTGATCTGCGATCCGGAGATCATGGCGGCAGCGCCTCTTAAGATGCTGGCGGCAGGCGCCGCGGATATTCTTGGCAAATATAACTGTCTTCTTGACTGGAAGCTTTCCCATATCATAAACGATGAATATTATTGTGATATTATTGCCGGTATCATGCGAACGGCGGTGGATCAGACGATGGAGAGCACGAAGGGGCTGGCATCGCATGATGACAAGGCTGTTTCGGTGTTGACGGAAGCGCTTGTGCTTTCCGGTATCGCTATGGATTTCTCCGGCAATTCCCGTCCGGCTTCCGGCGCGGAACATCACCAGTCTCATTATTGGGAAATGCAGTTCCTTTTTGACGGGATTCCGGCTGTACTGCATGGTACGAAGGTGGGAATCGGTACCGTACTGATGTTGGAGCTTTACAATGCGCTGGCGCAGATGGAGAAACCGGATTTTGCTGCGATCCGTGAGAGCATAGCTGATCGTCTCACGACGCAGGCCTGGGAAGAGGAGATGCGCCGCTGTTACCGGGACGGCGCGGACGGTATCATTGAGCTGGAGAAGAAATCAAAGAAGAACGATCCCGAGGGCCTGTTAAAACGTCTCTCGGTCATCGAAGCCAGATGGGATGAGATCCGGGCGCTTGCCGGGACGGCGCCAAAGGCCGATGAGATCTACCGTGTACTGGAAGAGATGGGAGCCGCCAAAGTGCCGGCCGATGTGGGTATTCCGCGTCAATATGTATCTGATAGTATACGTTACGGTAAGGAGCTGCGTGACCGGTATACCATCCTGCAGTTGATGTGGGATATCGGTAAACTTGACGAGGAGGCGGATCTGCTGGTGGAGAAATACTGCCGGGAATCTGCATAATGTCGGTGCAGTATCGCAGGCACGGTTTGAGATATGCAGGGGTGACTTTATACTTGCACCGTATTTTTCATGGGTATTTGTGTCAGAGATGATATGGAGGTAAGTATGGAAGATATCTGCAAAGTGCAAACAGGCAAATATGTGATCGGATTGGATTATGGCACGCTTTCCGCGAGGGCGGTGCTTGTCTGCACGGAAAGCGGCAGGGTGATCGCTGAGAGTGTCTGTCCATATCCGCACGGGATCTTAAGCTGCCTGCCGGAAGGCGGGACGAAGGAGATGACCGCTCATTCCTGTGAAGGCCTGAGATTACCCGCAGATTTTGCGCTGCAGGAGATTGATGATTATGTGAATGCCATGTATCACACGATCAGAGAAGTCATGGAGAGATCCGGCTGCCAGGCGGAAGATGTGATCGGAATCGGGATCGATGCCACGTCCTCCACTTTTCTGCCGTTAGATAGAGACGGCAGACCGCTTTGTAAGACGGAGCAATACAGGGGGAACCCCCACGCACAGCTGAAACTGTGGAAACACCATGGCGCGCAGGAGGAGGCGGATCGCATTACCGCACTTGCGCAGGAACGTAGGGAGAATTTCCTGATGCGCTGCGGCGGAAAGGTGAATGCGGAGTGGATGCTGCCGAAGCTTCTGGAAATTGCCGGGAAAGCGCCGGATGTATATGAAGCTGCCGATACTTTCATGGAAGTAAGCGATTAGCAGGATATCGAGAAGCTGAGCGCATTTGTCAGGGATCTCCAGGCGTCGATCGCGCAAATCTTCGACAATGTGATGGATGTCAGGAATATTTCCGGGCAGAACAGCGTTGCCATCAATGAGATTGTCAGAAAGAGTGAGAGTACGGAAGGTATCGCGATGGAGATCCAGGATCAGGCCGAGGAGAACAGGGAGATGGCGGACAGTCTGGAAGACATTGTGAACGGATTTACACTGGAATAAACAAAGGAAAGGAATAGGTCAAATTATGGAAAAGATATTGATCATCGACGACAGCCCTCTTTCATCAAACCAGTTAAAAGATATACTAAGTGATGAGTATGAGATCACGATCGTGCAGACGGCGGAAGATGGATTTGAGCTGGCGCGCGCCGGCAACTATTCTCTGATCCTGCTGGATGTAGTTCTGCCGGGAATGGATGGATTTACCCTGCTGAAAATATTACAGGAAGAGAATAATACGAAAACGGTTCCCGTGATCATGATCACGGCGCTTTCGGATATCGAGCATGAGCAGCGCGGGCTTACGCTGGGTGCGGTTGATTATATCAGCAAGCCTTTCAGTCCGTTGATCGTCAAGGCAAGGGTGGATACCCATATCAAATTATATAATTACCGCAGACAGGTTGAGCAGCAGTCCAAAACGGACCAGATGACCGGAGTTGCCAACAGGCGGCGTCATGACGAGTACAGCACCGAGAAGTGGCAGGAGGCGGTCCGCCTGCGGATTCCTTTCTCCATCTGCATGTTTGATATTGACCATTTTAAATCGTTCAATGATACCTTCGGGCATCCGGCGGGGGATAAAGTCATCGCATCCGTGGCAAAAACGGTAGCCTCCTATCTGCATCGCAGCACCGATTTCTTTGCGCGCTATGGGGGAGAGGAGTTTGTGGCGATCCTGCTTGGTGATGACTCTGCGAAAGTATTTGAGTATATTAAGACGATCCGACAGGCGGTGGAGGATCTTCATATTCCGCACAATCCGTCTGTATCTGAATGGGTCACGGTCAGCATCGGCGGTATCACCATCGTCCCCGAGATCGATAAGTCCTATGATTTCTATCTGAAGATAGCGGATGCCATGTTATATGATGCGAAGAAAATGGGCCGTAACAGGGTGATCTGGGCTGATGAGAATATCAGACAGCTGTACGAGAAATAAAAGAAGCGAATATGTTAAATTTGCAGGCGTCAGACCATAGAAAGATGGACTGGCGCCGTTACAGTGTTTTCACGTAAAACAGAAGGGATAGTTTTATTGAAAAGAGGGGGAGCGTGTGCTACAATGGAACGAATAAGTAACAGTATCATGATCAAATGTGGAAGGAATAAACGACATATGAAAAATATAGGAAAACTGACGGCTCCGCTTTGTATGGCCGGCATATTGGCGGCTTCTTTGACGGGCTGCGGGAACAAGAGCCCGCTGGATCCGGATGATCCGGTGTCTCTGACGATATGGCATTATTACAATGGATCGCAGCAGGCGGCGTTCGATGCACTGGTAGAGGAATTTAATGACACCGTGGGCCGGGAGAAGGGAATCTATGTCCAGAGCTACAGCCAGGGCTCCGTTCCCGATCTGGAGACGGCGGTCAGAGACTCCATTAACGGTAAGGTGGGAGCGGACGAGATGCCGGATATCTTCTCCTCCTATGCGGATACGGCCTATGAGGTGGAGCAGGCGGGCGCGCTGGCCGACCTGTCGGAATATCTGACGGAGGAAGAACTGCAGAAATATATGGATTCCTATATCGAGGAAGGCCGTATTGCCGCGGACGGTACGCTGCGGATCTTCCCTACGGCGAAATCCACGGAGATCATGATGATCAACAAGACGGATTGGGAGCTTTTTGCGGCGGCAACGGGTGCGTCCCTGGATGATCTTAAGACGATTGAGGGCGTGGTGGAGACTGCGCAGATGTACTATGAATGGACAGACAGCCAGACACCGGATGTGGCTGATGACGGTATGGCTTTTTATGGCAGGGATGCGGTAGCGAATTATTTTATCATTGGTATGCAGCAGCTTGGCGTAGAGATCTTCCAGGTGGATAACGGACAGCTGACTTTACATACGCCGAAGGAAGAGCTGCACCGTCTCTGGGAGAATTATTATGTACCCATGGTCAAAGGGTACTTCGGAGCCTATGGTTCTTTCCGCTCGGATGATGTAAAGACGGGAGATCTTCTGGCTTATACGGGTTCCACCACGTCGGCCATGTATTTTCCGGATCAGGTGGAACTGGATGAGGGCAGCTATGCCATTGAGTATATTGTGATGACGGCGCCGATCTTTGAGGGCGGTGAGCACTATGCCGTACAGCAGGGAGCCGGCATGGTGGTCAGCAAGTCCGATGAGCAGCATGAGTATGCGGCTGTGGAATTTCTGAAATGGTTTACGGAGGCGGAGAACAATCTGCAGTTTGGCTGCGTTTCCGGTTATCTGCCGGTGACGAAGGAAGCCAACAGTGCAGAGAAGCTGGATCAGGTGATCGCGGATCATCAGCTGGAGGTGGCGCCCAAGACCTATGATTGTCTGACTACTGTTTTTGAGGAAATGGGAAATATGACGCCGTACACGAACAAGAGTTTTGAGAACGGTTCTGCAGCCAGGAAGGTGTTGGAGTATCATCTGGCAGATCAGGCGGCAGCAGATCGGGCGTCTGTGGAAGCAGCGCTGGCAGAAGGAAAGAGCCTGGAGGAGGCGGCCGGTCCTTATGTGACGGAGGAAGCCTTTGAGAAATGGTATACGGCTTTTTGTGATACATTGAGCAGTACAGTCGGGGAATAAGAGGATTGCAGGCACAGCCGGCAATATCTACGTAGAGGTAAGCATGGGAGACAGAAGCCATAAAAAGAAGAAAAACAGTATATTCAGGATCTTTCTGATCCCTCTGATTGTGATCATGCTGGTGCAGAGTATGATCACGATCGGCACGCTGATCGTTCGAAGGACTGCGGGGATGCTGCAGGAGTATTCCAGCGGTATGATGAACCGTCTCGTAGAGAACAGGAAAGTGATCCTGCAGAATGATATGATCCAGCGTTGGGCTGCTGTCTGTGACCAGGAAGAGGTGCTTGACAAGATACTGGCACAGTTTTTGACTGATAAGAATGTGGAGCTCACCGATCTCCTGGCTTCTGATGAGATGCAGAGCGAATTGCTGGAGCAGCTTTTTCCGGAATGCCTCAATATGCTGCAGGGCAGCACCACGACGGGCATCTTTGTGATCCTGACGGGAGAGGATATGCAGGAGAAGGCGGATTACAACGGCTTCTTCATCAGAGATTCCGATCCCGACATCAATCCGGCCAATTATACGGATCTGCTGTTGGAACGTGGAAGCAAGCATTTATCCAGAGAGTGGAGTATTCCGTTAGATACGGCGTGGACAACACGTTTTCATATGGATGGCGACGGGGCGAATGAGGCCGACCGCTTTTTCTATGAGCCGTGGAAGGCGGGCGCGGCATATCCGGATACGGATACCGATAATCTGGGCTATTGGTCCATGCCCTTTTCCCTGGAAAAGAAGCTGGCCGATTCTTACCGGATGATCACCTATTCCCTGCCGCTGCGTCATGAGGGGGAAGTGTACGGCGTGCTGGGGGTTGAGATTTCCGAACAGCGTTTCGCGGACTATTTTCCGGTGGCGGAGCTGAACGCCTCCCAGCAGTCCGGGTATATGCTGGCGGTAAAGCATGGTGATGACAGCTATATTCCTCTGGTGGGAAAAGGTGTTCTCTATGATCTGGTCCGGTCCATGGATGATACCTTCGTTCTGCGGGAAACGCGGCATGATTATCTGTCACTGGTGCAGGAAGTCAGACTGAATAAGCAGGAGATTCATGCGGTCGTCTGTCCGCTTAAGCTGTACAGTAATAATGTGCCTTATGAACATACGGAATGGGTGCTTCTCGGTCTGAATACGGAGGAAGATCTGTTCGGCATGAGCCGTCAGCTCTATCTGTGGATGGTGGCGGCGATCCTGATCGGTCTGATCTTCGGTGTGGTGGGCATCTATTTCCTGGTAAAGCATCTGACCAGGCCGGTACAGAATCTGATGCAGTGTATCAGCAGGGGGAGTGAGGGACTGCAGGAGTTTAAGCCGTCCAATATCCTGGAGGTGGACGCGCTGTATGACGTGGTACGGGAACTGACGAACAGGCAGAAGGAAGCGGAGAATATTCTTCTGGAGGAAAAGGAGCGTTACCGGGTAGCATTGGAGTCCAGCAAGGATGTATTCTTTTCTTATGATATTCAGAGTCATATGCTGGATGTTGTGAATCATGAGAAGATGAGCGGACAATGGCAGTGCGAAGAGTTTGAGAGCGGATTTATCGCTCCGGAATATATCTATGATCTGGATCGGGATGCAGTCATTCGTGAACTGCAGAGCAAGCGCGATCAGCTGTTTGTGGAATTTCGGATGAAATGGCCTTCCGATGCGGAGTACAGGTGGGTGGCCTTCTATGGCAAAGTGGTCTATGACACTGACGGTGTGCGCCGCAAGATCGTGAGCAGTATCCGCGATATACAGGAGCAGAAGGAGCGGGAGGAGAAGCAGCTTCGAAAGAATTCGACAGATGTGATCACCGGGCTTTATTGTTACAGCGCCGGTATCAAATCCATACAGGAATGCAGGAAAGTACAGCCTGACGGTGTGATGATCAATCTGGTCTTAAGCAGGCTGAAGGAGATCAACGAGAAAAACGGTATTATATTTGGCGATATGATCTTAGAGGAGCTGGGCGGTCTGACGGCCGGCTGCTGCAGGGAACTTGAGGAACAGGACGAGAGACGGATCATAGCCATGCGTCTTGACGGCGATGAATTTACGGTATGGATGGGAGAGCGGTCGAGAAAGGAAGCCGTGGATTTCGTGGAGAGACTGCTTGACAAGATCGCGGCCAGTTTTGAAGGTGAGATGTTTAACGTAGATGTGCGCGCAGGTATCGTTTGTGCCCGGAGCGGGCAGGCGAATGAGGAGCTGATCCGCATGGCGAAACTGGCGCAGGATCTTGTGGTTACGGGTGTAACAAAGCGCTATCAGTTCTATGAGGATATTCCGGACAGGAAACGCGGCGCCCTGCCGCCGCTGTTGGGGCGGGACATCAGTACGATGGATTACGGCGAGGATGTAAGCCTGGGTTCTCTGGCCCTCAACCTGTTTGGCAAGGGAGCCGATTTTCCGGCGCAGATGATGCTGATCATCTGCAAGATCGGCAGATTTTACCGGGCGGACGATGTGCTGATTTCCATTTTGCGGGATGATTTCAATGCCAATTATCTGGATTATCAGTGGCATAAGGATGGCAGGGCGGTAACGGAGAATGTCAGACAATATAAACCGGAAGAGCGGGAGATCTTCTTCCGGTGGCTGGGACAGAAGGAACTGCGGTATTTTTCTGAGGAGGGCAGCCATAATGAACTGATCTGCCGTTTCTTAAGCATATCCCCCGGGAAGCAGGGGATTGTGCTGCCCATGTATGATAACGGGAATTATATGGGTAATATCTGTATTCTCGGAATTGGGCAGGAACTGCTCAACAATACCGAAGAATATCAGAATCTGGCGGAACTGGGAAGAGTCATCCAGAGTCAGCTGACCCAGCAGCAGCATGATATTGCAAGTAAGGCGAAGTCTGATTTCCTGTCACGCATGAGCCATGAGATCCGCACGCCCATGAACGGTATCATCGGCATGACGGCCATCGCGCTGCAGCAGGAGCAGAGTCAGGACAGGATCATGGATTGTCTGCAGAAGATACAGTCCTCTTCCAATTATCTGCTCGGTCTGATCAACGATATTCTGGATATGTCGAAGATCGAGAGCGGTAAGATGAAACTGGAACCGTTTAACTTCAATCTCTATGAGATGCTGGATACGATCAGGGAACTGATCCTGACGCAGGCGGCCGCCAAAGAGATCGATTTTGTACAGGATATTGAGGTGGAGCATAACTGGTTCGTGGCGGATCGGATGCGCATCAGCCAGGTGCTGATCAATCTTCTTGGCAATGCAGTGAAATTTACGCCCAGAAAAGGGAAAGTGACGCTGACGGTGCGGGAAGCGGAAGTGGTCGGGAACGAAGCGGTGATCTATTTTGCAGTGCGCGATACGGGGATCGGTATTGCCAAGGAAGACCAGAAGCGGGTATTTCGCTCCTTCGAGCAGGCGGTGGATAAGAATCCGTCCAAGCAGCAGGGTACGGGTCTGGGCCTTTCGATCAGCAGCCGTTTGATTCAGATGATGGGAAGTAATATCGCTTTGGAAAGTGAGCCCGGGGAAGGCAGTCTGTTCAGCTTCTCCATTCCGCTGGAACTTGGCGAGAATATGGAGACGCAGGAACAGGAGGAGGAGATCACCTTCGAGGGCTGCCGGATTCTGGTGGTGGAAGACAATGAGCTGAATGCGGAGATCGCCCTGACACTGTTAGAGGAAAGAGGCTTCGCGGTGGACTGCGTCTATGACGGTTCGGAAGCCGTGGAGCGTATCCGCACGACAGCGCCGGGCACTTATGACGTGATCCTGATGGATATCATGATGCCGGTAATGGACGGCCTGGAAGCGACGCGCACGATCCGCGGCATGGAGCGGGAAGACTGCCGTACCATACCGATCGTGGCCATGTCCGCCAACGCATTCGACGATGACCTGAAGAAGTCCGTAGAGTGCGGTATGAACGGACATCTGTCCAAGCCGGTGGAAGTAGATAAGCTGTACCGGACGCTTTCGGAGATCATTCATGGCAGTAAGAAAGAACCATAACAGGGAATCAAAAGAGCGGAGTTAAGATGTAGAATCTAGTGAAGAGTCAGGAAGTATCATATGAATTATATTATCTTGGATCTGGAATGGAACCAGAGCAGCGACGGCAAAGAGGAGGAGTCGAAAGTCCTCCCTTTCGAGATCGTTGAGATCGGGGCGATCAAATTAAACAGCAGCCGGGAGATGATCGATGAGTTCTCGGAGCTGATAAAGCCGCAGGTCTATCATGAGATGCACCATATTACAAGGAAGCTGATCCACCTGCAGATGGAGCAGTTAGAGCACGGCCGGCCTTTTGTGGAAGTGGCGGAGAGATTTTTTGACTGGTGTGGGGAAGATTATATCTTCTGTACCTGGGGCGCCATGGATCTGACGGAACTGCAGAGGAATCTCAGATATTATGGGATGCCGCCGCTGGCGGACGGGCCTTTCCGGTTTCTGGATGTGCAGAAGCTGTTCAGTATCGGTTTCGAGGACCAGAAGTCGAGAAGGACGCTGGAACATGCCATCGATGTTCTTGCGATCGAGAAGGATATTCCCTTTCACCGCGCTTTCAGCGATGCTTATTATACCGCGAAGGTGCTGGCTCTGATCGAGGAGGACGTGCTTAAGAACTATTCTTTCGATGTCTTTCATATTCCTAAGGATAAGAGATCGGAGATTCATGTGCAGTTTGATTCCTATGCCAAGTATATCTCAAGAGGGTTTGCCGATAAGACGGAGGCTATGGCGGACAGGACGGTAAGCGGCACCAGATGCTATCTGTGTCACAGGAGCCTGCGCAGGAAGATCCGCTGGTTTACGCCCAATGGCAAGCATTACTATTGCGTGTCCTACTGTGATAAGCATGGCTATATGAAGTCCAAAGTGCGCATGCGTAAATCCGAGGAGAAGATGGTGTATGTCGTGAAGACAGAAAAATTTATCACGGAGGCAGAGGTGGAGGCCATCCGTGATAAACAGAAGAAATCAAAAATCAAAATCGTCTAATTGCGAGCGGATCCGCTCTCTGCGTCTCTGCTTTCTCTTCACACGGTTCTGGCGGCGTCTGGCATTCCGGTTGTTGATGGCAAACGCCCGCAGGACGAAGAGCAGTATGACGGCGGCGGCAATGGCAAGGATACAGGTCAGGACCGTCTTTACATTGATAAAGATCGTGTTGGCCTGAGCCGGTTCTTCCTGTGGCCCGGGTTCTTCTATCTGTTCGCCGTCTGCTCCTGCTGCATTCGGATTCGTGTCAAATTCATAAGTAGATGTACTGTCAGCTGCCAGTTCCAGGTAGGCGTTTCCCACATAAGTATCATGATAAGAATATCTGATCTGTGCGATCCGGTTCCCGTCGGAGACATTGTAATCGATGGCGGATTCCAGATCGTCGAAGGTGATCGTGTTGGGGACGATCACGCTGCTCTTGTCATCAATGGACAGGAACGGTTTGGAACTGCCGAAGATGTCATTGCCGGTCTGCAGGAAGCCGGAAGGCTCGATCCGGTATTTCTTCTCATTTTCAGCGATATTCATAATCTGAAAATTGTGAAAGCCATAGTCGAATAATTCCATCGTGTCCGTAAACTGGTTGGGCTTCTCTTCCCGGAAAACGACGCACACAAGCCGCATACCGTTTCTCTCGGCACAGGTGACGAGAGTCTGTCTGGAATCGTCCGTATATCCCGTCTTCCCACCCAGAACACCGTCGTAGGCTACCTCCCCGGTGATCATCCGGTGCTTATTCTTGAGAATAAATTCGTCCGGCTGTGTGGGCGTGGCCGTGAACTCATAACGGGCGGTGTTGCCGATTTTACAGAGCATATCATTCCTGAAAAAAGCGGCGGCGATCAATGCCAGGTCGTGCGCGGATGTATAGTGATCCTCATCGTGCAGGCCGTTGGTATTCATGAAATGGCTTTCCGTACATCCAAGTTCGGCGGCACGCTCATTCATCAGTTCCACGAACCCGTCTATGGAACCGGCAATGTGCTCGCCTACCGCGTTGGCAACTTCATTGGCGGAACCTACCAGAATACCGTAGAGACATTGTTCCAGGGTAATCTCTTCTCCTACATCCATCCCCATGTTGGAGCCGTCTGCAGGCACGGAAAATACCGCTTCATTGGAGAAGGAGACGGTGTCGTCCAGATTGCCCCGCTCCATGGCGATCAGACAGGTGAGGATCTTGGTGGTGCTGGCCGGAAAGCATTTCCTGTGGATATCTTTGGCATACAGGATAGAGCCGGTATCCACATTCATGAGGATCGCAGACTGCGCGCTGGTCACCGGACCGGCCGGCCAGTTATCGATCTCGTTGGATTCGACAGGGATCGCCCTCTGCGCTTCCTGTTCCTGCTCTATTTCCTCCAGTGAGGCAGCATGCGCCGTGAGCCGGCCGCCGCAGATACCGCAGCAGAAAATAACCGTCGTGAGCAGGAAAGAGACGGCTTTTCTTCCTCCTGTCTTGGTGTATGATGAAAACATAAATGTCAGACCTTTCTATAATCAAACTGTTACTATGGCTATCGTTATCGGCATTAGAAATTTCGTCTTTTATATGATACCCTATTTTGGAAAAAAACAGTAGCCCTTTCACAAAAAATACAAAATCTCCTTTTCTTGACGCTAAAAGAAAATATAGGTATAATTTTGGTATCGCAAAGAGGAAACAGGCAGTATAAGGAGTGCGAGTATGAGGCTGCGTAATATAACCGGTTCGAGAGAGATGATCGCAGAGAGCAGATTCGTGGTGCACGAACCGCAGGAATATAAGGGAAAGTGGAGAGAACTGTTTGGCAGCGATCATCCGCTGCGGATTGAGATCGGTATGGGTAAGGGCAGATTCATCATGGATCTGGCGAGGATGCATCCTGAGATCAATTATGTGGGGATCGAGAAATATTCCAGTGTACTTTTGCGTGGTATTCAGAAGATGGAGACGGATCCTCTGCCGAATCTTTACTTTATCCGTATGGAGGCGGAGGAGATCACAGATGTGTTTGGCCGGGAGGAAGTGGACAGGATCTATCTGAATTTCTCCGATCCGTGGCCGAAAGACAGACATGCCAAAAGAAGATTGCCGTCACGTGAATTTTTGAAGCGCTATGATGAGATACTGAGTAAGGATGGTGTGATTGAATTCAAGACGGACAACCATGATCTGTTCCGGTTTGCACTCGGAGAGTTGGAGCCTGCGGGCTGGCGGCTTCTGCAGATGACGGAGGACCTTCACCATGATGAGCAGATGCTTTCCGGCAATGTGATGACGGAATATGAGGAGAAGTTTTCCGCTCTGGGCAATCCGATCTATAAATATGTGATCGCCAGATAGTCCAGGAGCTGATACAAAGACAGATTTATTCAGAAGGAGGAAGAGAACTATGGAACACAAATTTACAACAGCTGATTTCGAGAAGGAAGTATTGGAGGCCGACGTTCCGGTGTTGGTGGATTTCTATGCGGACTGGTGCGGTCCCTGCAAGATGATGGCGCCCATCGTGGCACAGCTTGCGGAGGAGTATGACGGCAGGGTCAAGGTCGGTAAGTGCAATATCGATGAGGAGGACGGGCTTGCCAGAATGTACCGCGTGATGTCCATTCCCACCTTTAAGATCTTTGTGAAGGGCAAGGATGTAGCCACCATCGTAGGAGCCGTGCAGAAGGAGCAGCTGGTGGAGGAGATCAGGAAAGTCTTATAGTAAGATCAGGATTTTTGATTGAAGGAAAAGGGCTTTAGAACCGGCAGATCGCTGCAGGTTCTGAAGCCCTTTCTTAATAGATTATGTCGTTTACTACAGATATCTTTATGTATGTACGATCCCCTTTTTCTCATCTTTGCTGTACAGCAGCTTGAGAATGATCGGTGTGGCGATCGAAGATACGAGGATCAGCAGGATGACTGCCGTAAAGTAGTCTGCCGTCAACAGCCCGGCCGCCAGACCCTTCTGCGCCACGATCAGGGCGACTTCGCCTCTGGTCATCATGCCGACGCCGATCTTTAAGCAGTCGGGCGCACTGTATTTGCAAAGTTTGCTGACTGACCCGCAGCCGATGATCTTGGCCAGCAAAGCTACGATCACGAAGCAGATCGAGAAGACGATAAGCTTGCCGTTCATGCCGCTGAAAGTCGTTTTCAGGCCGATACTGGCGAAGAAGACCGGACCGAAGAACATGTAAGAGCTGACGTCAACCTTGCGCTTTATGTATTCGTTATCACTTAAACTGCAGAGGATCACACCGGCCACGTAAGCGCCTGTGATGTCTGCGATGCCGAAATACCGCTCCGCGATATAAGACAGCGCAAAACAGAAGGCCACGCCGATGATGGGAACACGTCTCGTATGCGGATAGCGGTTATCCAGTGTGAGGAACAGCTTATAGAAGAGAAATCCGCCTACGATCGCCACTGCGAAGAAAGCGATCGTCTTCACAATGACCATTAAGGGGTTCGAATCCGGATTCTTAAAGCCGATCACAAAGGTCAGCACAATGATACCGATCACGTCGTCAATGATAGCGGCGCTGACGATGGTGGTGCCCACCTTACTCTTGATCTTACCCAGTTCCTGCAGCGAGGCGACGGTGATGCTGACGCTGGTGGCGGTCATGATCGTACCGATAAAGACCGCTTTATAGAAATTCTCACTGCCCCAGGGCGCCATGCCGTAGAAGCCCATGTACAGGAGTGCGCCTAAGACGAGCGGAACGAACACGCCGGCACAGGCGATCAGGAAAGCGACGGGCCCCGTCTTGATCAGTTCTTTGAGGTCGGATTCCAATCCCACGGAAAACATCAATATGATCACGCCGACTTCGGCCATCTGCGTGATGAAATCAGTCTGCGTGATCCAGCCGAATACACAGGGACCCACCAACAGTCCGGCAATGATCTGGCCCACGACCTGCGGCGCCTTGAACTTCCTTGCGAGAATGCCAAAGCACTTGGCGAAGAGCAGAATGATCGCAAGATCTCTTAAAATTTCGTATGATTCCATAATATCTCCTCCCTTCTCATACAAAAACGGAGACTAAAACAAGTCTCCGTCAGTAGTCGAAGCGACAGGATTTGAACCTGCGACCTCTGCGTCCCGAACGCAGCGCTCTACCAAGCTGAGCCACGCTTCGATTTACGAACAACTAAAATAATACAACATTCGCAGGGGTGTTGTCAATGTTTTCTGACAAATATTTTCTGAAATATTTTCCGATTTTTTTAGAGTTTTTCAGAACGGTTTTATCGGCTATCATTGCCTGACCGGGTGCCGGATCACTGTCCGCAGTTTCTCTGCGGCTGCCCGCCTGGGATCGCTCAGATAGATCTCATGGTGAAACCGGGTGTCGGAGATATCGACAGTATAACCGTTCCCGATGGCATACTGGTCCATTCTCTCTATGGTGGCAGGTTCGTTATCGTAGCTGCCGATGTGCATACACTGGACGCAGAGACCTTCCTGATAGGGGAAGAATTCTACTTTGGAGAAATCACTCTGTTTCTTCTGCGTAGCTTCTTGGATCGCCCAGTCAAATTCTTCTTTGGTCACGAATTCGGGCAGGCGGATCATGGAGATCCACCGGAACGCTTCTTTATGAGAATAATCGATGCGGTCACTGCCTGGCTGCCACCAGAGTCCTTCTAACGGCGGAACGACGTAAGAGAAATAGCCGTCGATCTTATGACTGCCCTTATAGCTCATCTTGATCGTGAAGGCGATGGCATACAGAAGACCGATGGCCGTCTTATAGGCGCCTTCGGGTTCGTTGGGGTCGCCCTGGCCTCTGACGGCAAGATAGTTCATTTCCGGGATCCGGATGATACCGGGTGTCTTGGGCGGTAAGTAGAATTCTTTGTATTCCTTTTTATAATCGAATGCCATATGCGGACCTTCCTTTCTTTTTTGACATAGCTTTCCTGTGATCGAAAAAGGTATTCTGGTGTTTATGCTATTTTGCTGTCAGATTATGGACACGTTCCTGAATGGTAGCTTCAAACTGCAGGTCGGTAAGATTCGGGTCCTTCGTTGCGCGCCAGACATCGCAGGGCAGGTCGTCGCAGGCCGCGCAGTTTGCGAATTTGTGCTTCTGTACACAGCAGCTGTAGATGGGACAGGCTTTGTCCGCCGGCGCATGGAAGACCTTGCCGTTTGTGGCGTTGCAGCCTTTACACATGGAGCCAAGAAAGCCGCATTTCTCACAGTCCGTTCCGCAGCAGCTCAAGTTCAGGATCTCCCGCTGTTTCTTTCCGCTGAAGCTTTTCAGGACAAGGTCGTAGGACTTATCCAGCAGATCCCGTAACAGGTCATCGGGAACTTTGCCGTCCGGCTTAATGGAATTCCAGTGCATCTTATTCATATAATAGCCCGGCACGATGTCTTCATATTGTGTGCGCAGGAAATTTCCTTCCTCGGGATCCAGCTTCAGGGTGATATAGTAGGGCTTGTCTTCCGGATCCAGACATATTGCGGCGAACATTTTACCGCCGATATGATAGCGGATCCAGTTCCAGTCACTCTGCAGGTCTTTGGTAACACTTCGTTTGTTCAGTAGATATTCATCGATCCATGGGTATTTCATACGGCTTCTCCTTTGCAGGTTAATGTGGATCTATGCTTCCGTGAATGGCTTTGGCAGCGGCGGAAGCATAGATCTGTTATGGCATTTACGATACCATATATAACATGACAGCTATATGTCGTGTTGCCGGACTATTCTTCATATATTTTTAAAGTGTTTGTGAGCGCTTCTCGCAATTCTTCCCGAATTTCTACCGGTTCAAGCAGTTCCACCTGGTCGCGGAAGGTCAGAAGCCATGTGACCAGATTTTCTTTATGGGTGTAATCTGCATGGAACAAGAGCCGTCCGTCCGCCTGTACGGTAAAACATTCCGTTCCGAAATCTTCCACCAGCCGCCATTTGCATTTTGCATCAAACAGCGCCTTGACCCGGATTCCGCCGGGGAAGATCTGTTCGCTGTGCAGATCCGGCAGAGGAACAGGCCTTTTGCTAAAAGTATTGTCGGTTATTTTCAGAGCATCCATGCGGTTTAACTTAAACAGTCTGAAATCTTCGCGTTTCCTGCACCACCCCCAGACATACCAACTGGACCAGCGGAAGATCAGATAATAGGGTTCGATCGTTCTTGTGCTTTCCCCTGACGGACCATAGTAGAGAAAGTCCAGTTCCAGACAGTTGTCGATGGCGTTGCGGATCAGTTCGATCCTGGGAGCAAGAGCATCTTTGTACCAGGAGGACAGGTCGATGAGTACAGACTGGCCTCCTGACAGGAAATTCGAAGAGCCGGCAGATATTTTTTCCATAAGCTGACCGTAGCGGTTAGTACCGTTGATACTGTCGAGACTGCGCAGTCCGGCCAGGATATCCTGCATTTCCCGGGTAGTCAGCAGCTTGCGGTCCATGCGATAATCCGCCATGATGGAGATACCGCCGCCTGCTCCCTGTCTGGTTACAATGGGAATACCGGCTTTGCACAGATTTTCGATATCGCGGTTAATGGTCCGCCTGGACACTTCAAAATGTTCTGCCAGATAAGGCGCAGTGACCGTGTCTCTTTGCAGTAGGATGGAAAGGATGCCAATAAGTCTGTCTATTTTCATGGGAGGATCCGGCTTTCTGAGCTTATTTATAGGTTTACCATACAAAAATAGTAGCATAAGCGCGGCATAAAAGCTATGCCGGTGGAAAGTATTGTTCAAAATAATGCATTAGGGTAGCGCATTATAAAGAAGTTTGAATGTAAAAATGGACGTTGGGAGACATTGCTACAGACATGTATTTATATTATAATATTCGTAATTGGAACGGATGCGGGTAATAGAGTACCGGAAAGTTTTCAAAAATAATTTTACAGAGAAGGGGAATAAGGATGAGAAATTTAAGAAAAAATGTGATGATCGTTATAACGGCATTGATGCTGGCGCTTGTCGGGTGCGGCAGTAAAGAAGTGGTAATGAAAGAATTTAGTTCCGAGGATCAGACGGTCAGCATTCAGATGAATGAGGAATGGAAGGTGGAAGATATGGGTGAAGGCAGTGAGGGCTGGATCGCTGCGCTCAGTGATGATGAATCACAGGGAATGATCGTCATGCAGCTGCCAAAAAGCCTTTACAGTGGGAATATCGTGGATCTAGACGGTGTGAAGGAGATCGTAACAAGTTCCTATTCGATATCGGATCAGGAACTTGTGGAGAATCCGTCTGTTTCGGGTATGGATGTCAAGGAGACTTACAGCTGTGTGATGTCTGCTGACGGTGTAACAGGAAAAGGCCGTGTGTTATATGGCGAGACAGAGTACGCTTATTATAGCATTCTTTATGTAGCTAACAGAATAAATGATGCAGGAGTAGAATATTTCAATCAGGCATGCGGATCTTTTAAAGAGACTGCACCGGAGGTTGAAGAGGCGGTAAGTACGGATACGATCCAGTGGTTTAACAATACGTGCGCCGTTCTGACAGCAGTGAACGGATGGGATTATACAGTATTCGGCGGCGCGGCGGCAAATGAGGGCAGTAAGGGAATCGTACAGAATCTTCTGGAAGAATGGTGGGACGTTACAGATAAAGCTAGTGCTGATGAGACGATGGACTGGTTGTTGGGAGAAGGGCACAGAGTTTCCTTTGCGGATGAGATGGCTTATCTGGCAGAAGTCGGGCTTGCCGATGTCTCTGCGGATGAGAGAGTGGATGCAATCCTGGAAAATTTCGAATTAAGTGAAGAAGAAGCGCGCAATTACGCTGACTGGTTCACATTCTATGAGCAGTATGGAGCGGATGCAGCTGCAGGATGGGACTATAGCCGTGCAATGTCTCTTCTGGGCTATTATTATCTTGCCGGATATTATACGGAAGAAGAAGCTCTGGATAAATCCTTAGAGGCGGCGGAAACGATTCAGGGAAGTTTTGGCTCATGGGACGAATTTATGGAGAGCTATTTTATCGGTTATGAATATTGGGCAGAGGAAAGCAGCGCTGACCGCAGAGAGATCTATGAGGAGATCAAAGCGTCTGCCGACAATCCATTCCGGCTGGATTGGAATATGACATTTGAGAAAACCTGGTAAAAAAATAACAGGAGGGTATGACTATGGTATACAAATGCAGTGTGTGTGGTTACCTATTTGATGAAGAGGCGGAGGGAAAGGCCTTTTCGGAACTGACGCAATGTCCCATGTGTAAACAGCCGGCAGACAAATTTGAGCCGGTTTCATCAGACAGGGAGGAGCAGGCAGATGATCTGGTACCGGAAGAAACAGGAGCGGAGTCTGACTTGAATTATCCGAAAGAGACCCGGAAAACGGACAGCAGTTACCGTTACTTTAAGGAGATCCATGAGATGGCTGTCACAGGAAGGTCGGCGATCGAGGCGATGGGAACGCAGATGAGGATGCCTGACTGGGATGACATCCTTATACTGGGAGCGCAGCTGAATCCGCCGCCGCTTGAGGAACATGCGGAAGTGTCCCTGCGGACAGTGATCGGCAGACATGCGAAGAAGCCTATGGTTCTCGATATGCCGGTATATATCTCCCATATGTCCTTCGGAGCGTTGTCGAAGGAGACGAAAATTGCTCTGGCCAAGGGCAGCGCTATGGCGGGAACGGCGATGTGCAGCGGAGAGGGCGGAATCCTGCCGGAGGAAAAGGCAGCGGCTCACAAGTACATATTTGAGTATGTTCCAAACTTATATAGTGTAACTACGGAGAATCTGACGACCTCCGACGCCATTGAGATTAAGATCGGGCAGGGAACGAAGCCGGGTATGGGCGGCCATCTGCCCGGAAGCAAGGTGACGCCGGAGATTGCGGCGATCCGCAATAAGCCTCTGGGGGAGGACGTGATCAGCCCATCCAAATTCCCGGGTATCAATACGAAAGAGGATTTGCGGACCCTGGTGAAAAATCTGCGCGACTGCAGCGGCGGCAGGCCGATCGGTATCAAGATCGCGGCCGGTAAGATCGAGAAGGATCTGGCATATTGTGTATTTGCGGAACCGGATTTCATTACCATTGACGGAAGAGGCGGGGCAACCGGGGCGTCTCCGTCGATCATACGGGATTCCACCAGTGTACCGACGATCTATGCTCTGTATCGCGCCCGGAAATACCTTGACAGTGTGGATGCGGATATTGATCTGGTGATCACAGGCGGACTTCGAGTCTCATCCGATTTCGCCAAGGCCATCGCCATGGGCGCTGATGCGGTCGCGGTCGCTTCCGCAGCTATGGTGGCGGCGGCTTGTCAGCAATACCGTATTTGTGGGACAGGCATGTGCCCGGTGGGTATGGCGACGCAGGATCCGGAACTTAGAAAGCGTCTGAAGGGAGAGGCGGCCGCACAGAGGGTAGCCAATTATCTGACCTGTTCCGCACAGGAACTGCGGACTTTTGCACGGATCACAGGGCATGAGGATATTCACGGATTGTCGGTGGAAGATCTGTGCACGATCAACAGAGAGATCTCAGAGTTTACGAATATTGTGCATGGTTAGCACGAGGAGATTTTCCATGAAAGGGGATGAGTATTCACATGACAGAAAGAGAGAAGATGCTGGCAGGACAGCTTTATGATTGCGGAGATGAAGAACTTCTGACACAGTGGCATAAGGCGAAGAATCTTATGCGCGATTATAACCGGACAGATTCCGAAGATGCGCAGGAAAAGGATCGTATTTTGACGCAGCTGCTTGGCGGGAGGGGTAAGAACCTGTGGATCACGGCGCCTTTTTTTGTGGACTATGGTAATAATATTTATTTCGGAAATAATTGTGAAGTCAATATGAACTGTACATTTCTGGATGACAATAAGATTATCATCGGGGATAATGCGCTAATCGCGCCAAATGTGCAGATGTACACGGCATTTCATCCGACGAATGCATCGGAGCGGTTCGGTGAACCAAGGCAGGACGGTTCCTTCGAGTTTTGTAAGACGCAGACGGCGCCTATTGTGATCGGTAATAATGTCTGGATCGGTGGCGGTGTGATCATCATGCCGGGTGTGACCATCGGTGACAATGTGGTGATCGGCGCCGGAAGTGTGGTGACGAAGGATATTCCCGCTAATGTGGTAGCATATGGGAATCCCTGTCGGGTGATGCGGACGAATGACTGAGTGAGAGAGGAAGGTATAATGTATGTTTAACTTTAATTATCATACGCCGACCAGAGTAGTGTTTGGAAAGGACACGGAGCAGCAGGTCGGAAGACTTGTTAAGGAAACCGGCTGTAGTAAAGTTCTTATCCATTATGGCGGTGGCAGCGCCGAGCGTTCCGGACTGCTTGGACGGATTCGGGCATCTTTGGATGCTGAGGGAATTTCTTATGTGGAGCTTGGCGGTGTGGTTCCCAATCCGAGACTGTCCCTTGTCTATAAGGGAATAGAGCTTTGTAAGCAAGAAAAGGCAGACTTCCTTCTGGCAGTGGGCGGCGGCAGTGTCATCGATTCCTGTAAGGCGATCGGATATGGTATGACGAATGAGGGGGATGTCTGGGATTTCTACGAGCATACCCGTCAGGCTTCGGCTTGCATGCCTGTCGGCGTGGTGCTGACGATTGCGGCGGCAGGAAGCGAGATGAGCAACAGCAGCGTGATCACTAAGGATGAGGGTATGGTCAAGCGGGGATATAACAATGACATCTGCCGTCCTGTCTTTGCGGTGATGAACCCGGAATTGACGATGACATTGCCGGCATACCAGACGGCGTGCGGATGTACCGATATTCTGATGCATACGATGGAGCGGTATTTTACAAACGGCGGCAACATGGAGCTGACGGATGCGATCGCGGAAGCGCTGATGCGTACGGTTATTCGTAATGCCCTGATCTTGAAGGAGGAGCCGGACAATTATGATGCCCGGGCGGAGATACTGTGGGCCAGCAGTCTTTCTCACAACGGTCTGACGGGATGCGGCAACGATGGCGGAGATTTTGCGACCCATGGACTTGAGCATGAGATTGGCGGTATGTTTGATGTGGCACACGGTGCCGGACTGGCGGCGGTCTGGGGAAGCTGGGCCAGATATGTGCTGCGGGATTGTATGCCGAGATTCTGTAAATTTGCCAGAAACGTGATGGGTGTTGCGGAGGATGGCAGCGAGGAAGAGATCGCGCTTAAAGGAATCGGAGCCATGGAGGATTTCTACCGGAAGATAGATATGCCGACCAATATGCGTGAACTTGGCGTCACGCCCACGCAGGAGCAGTTAAAGACAATGGCGCATATGTGCAGTCTGGCAGCAGGCGGTTGTAAGGGATCGGCCAGAAAGCTATACGAGGAGGATATGCTGGAGATTTACCGGATGGCGTTATAAGATAAGCGATTAATTGGTGTTCAAAAAACGATTTCGAAAGCACTATTACGGATGGTGTTTTCGGGTCGTTTTTTTATGTCTTTTTTTGTTTCAATGCTTGCTCATGCAAGAGACAAAATTATATTTGCATATACATCTTGTATATCGAAGGTAAAATTTTCAAATTATTGGAAAAAATATTTTTATTAATAAATATATTAAAAAAAATATACATATCAGATATAATGAATCCACCGAACGTGAGGTGGAAATAGTAATCAGTAATCAGTATGCAAAGGAGAATGAGTATGAAGAAACTGGAATGTATTGCAGTGACCGGCGCGCTGGTCCTGGGGCTATTGGCAGGCTGTGGAAGCCAGCCGTCCAATACGGGAAATGACAGTACAGGGACAACGAATGCTGTAAAGAGCGAAGAGAGTGCGGCAGGAGAACAGGAGGAAGGGAAAGCAGAAGGAACGGCGGATGAGTCGGCGGATGTGCCGACGATCTACTTCGAGGGATTCATGCCCTGGATCGGGAGCGCAGGGAAGGTTGCTTCCACGGAGGAAGCGATGGAGAAGGTTCAGAATTATGTGATCGAACAGTGCGGTGTAAAGCCGGTTCCGGTGCTGCTGCCCAGCGGATCGGAGCAGGAGAAGCTGAATCTGATGATCGCGGATGCAGGAGAACAGTTGGACATCATCATGATGAATCCTACCTGGGAAAGTTGGGGCAGACTGGCGGAGAATGGACAGATCATTCCGCTCAACGATCTTCTGGATGAGTACGGACAGGACATTAAGGCCGCCTTCAGCGGAGAGCTGGAATGGCTTATGGATCCGATGACGGATGCGGACGGGAATATCTGGGCGCTGCCGCGTGCACTGGAGACGACCTCGAATCCGACTTATATCAGAAAGGACTGGCTGGATCAGCTGGGTCTAGCCATGCCGACGACTTTTGAGGAGCTGGAAGAAGTTCTGGCGGCGTTTAAGGAGGCCGATCCTGCGGGCGGCGGACAGACGATCCCGCTTCTGATCGTCACGGAAGGTGGATTGGACTATGGTATTACAGCCGGATTTACAGAGTACGGATATGGGTATTGGATGGATGAACAGGATAACCTGATCAAGCCCGCGGCATTGCAGCCGGGATTCAAGGACTGTCTGGAACAGGTCGGCGGCTGGTATGAGAAAGGCTATATCCATCCGGATTCCTTCACACTCACATGGTCTGATTTCGAGGATCTGTTTATGGCGGACCGCGTGGGCGTGATCATAGGTTCTTACGGTGTGACGGCAAATAACCTGGCGAACCTGCAGGGCTTAAATCCCGAGGCCGACTATGTTTTTGCGGACGGCATCCAGGGACCGAAAGGGTTTATGGAAACCCGGGAGAAGGCTTCCAACAGCGGCATGATGATAACGGCCAAGTCCGAGCATCCGGAAG
Organism: uncultured Lachnospiraceae bacterium; assembly: GCA_947564645.1. GTDB lineage: Bacteria > Bacillota > Clostridia > Lachnospirales > Lachnospiraceae > UBA3282. Next base: position 60,398 of record CANOCU010000005.1, on the reverse strand, counting down.
CATGTATGAAGCTTCTTAACTGGGTGGTATCCGATTCCTCTAATTTCCTTACCATGATGTACGGGATCGAGGAAGAAGGATGGGAATGGCAGGATAAGGACAAAGGCTTATATAAGATCCTGAATACGGAATCCTTCGGCGGAGAATTGTACATCTATCCGAATAATTATAACCTCCGTCAGATCGGGCAGGTAGATAATGAGACCGGAGAGCTGAGGATGGATTCTAAATTTATGATGGAAGATCAGTATCGTTATGATACGACGAAACAGTCCTTCGACAAATCGGTATTCTGGAATGCGGCGGCGATCGATGCGATCAATCCGAATGTCAGCGACGTGGACAAGATGATCAGCGAGAATGTCATTAAGTTCGTAACAGGGCAGAGAGATCTGTCCGAGTGGGATACTTTCGTCAATGAGGATCTGCAGAAGGCGGGGCTCGACGCTTACATGGAGGCATACACAACATTTTATAATGAGAATCAGTAAAATGTACTGCACAGGCGGGCGGACATGATCCGTCCGCCTGTAGTATGCAAAGGAGGAGAAGATTTGATTCGTAAAAATTTAAGAAAATACGGCTTCTTTTATCTGCTGATCCTGCCGGGAGTGCTCTATCTCATTCTGTTTAAGTATCTGCCCCTTGCGGGTCTGACGATCGCCTTTAAGCAGTATCAGCCCAGTATGGGATTTGACGGGATCTTTACGAGCAAGTGGGTGGGATTGAAGCATTTCAGAAAATTTATGGGGTCTTATTATTTCGGGGAGATCATGCGCAATACCCTGTTTATCAGTTTCGCTAAATTTCTTCTGGGCTTTCCGTTCCCGATCCTGATCGCGATCATGCTCAATGACCTGAAGAATAAATATTTTAAGAAATTTGCACAGACGGTCAGCTATATGCCTAATTTTATGTCCTGGGTGATCGTGAGCGGTATCATTGTTGCCATCTTTTCCACAGACGGCGCCGTCAATAACGTACTGACTTCCCTGGGCCGTCCGGCGGTTTCTTTCTTAAGCCAGTCGGGCAGCTTCTTAAAGATCATCATCGTTTCGGATGTCTGGAAATACGCGGGATGGGACAGCATTATCTATTCGGCGGCGATCATGTCGATCGATCCTGCGCTATATGAGGCGGCGGCCATGGACGGGGCGGGAAAGCTGAAGCAGATCTGGCATATCACGCTGCCGGGGATCTCCAGTGTGATAGCCATTACGCTGATCCTGCGGATGGGCGGCATCCTGGAGGCGGGCTTCGAACAGATCTTAATGCTGTATTCGCCGGCGGTCTATGATGTGGCGGATATCATTGATACCTATGTATACCGGGAAGGCCTGCAGCTGGCGAACTATTCGTTTTCAACGGCGGTGGGATTATTTAAGTCCGTACTGGCGGCGATCATGGTTCTGATCACGAACTTCATCAGCAAGAAGGTAAGCGGGGAAGGATTGTGGTAAAAGCGGCAGAGAAAGGAGTGTGACAATATAATGAAATGGTCTTTTGGAGATAAAATGGTGAGCGTCGTGATCGTGATCATTATGGCGGTTTTGTCGGCGGCTTTTCTGCTGCCGTTCCTGCTAGTGGTCGGATCCTCGCTGCTGACGCCCGGAGAGTATGCGGCGAGAGGCATGGTATTTCTACCGCGGCATCCCACGCCGGACACCTACAGGATCCTGCTGGCCGGTAAAGAGATCTGGGATGCCTATGGGGTTTCCGTATTCAGGACGCTGGCAGGCACGGTGATGAATATTTCGGTCAGCGCCATGCTGGCCTACGGGATCTCGAAGAAGGATCTGCCGGGCAGGAATCTGATTATTACCCTTCTGTTCATCACCATGATATTTAACGGCGGTCTGATACCGAATTACATTATCGTATCCAATCTGAAACTTACGGATACGATCTGGTGTATGCTGCTGCCGAACCTGGTCAATGTATGGAATGTGTTCGTGCTGCGGAATTTCTTTGTGACGATTCCGGAGGAGCTTAAGGAAGCGGCCACCATTGACGGGGCATCCCAGGGACGGATCTTCCGCATGATCGTGCTTCCGCTGTCGAAGCCGGCATTGGCAACGATCAGTATTTATTACGCGGTGGCGCACTGGAACAGCTGGTTTGACGCGGCGATCTATCTGAATAAGCGCACGGATCTGTGGCCGTTACAGCTGATCGTGAGAAAATATGTGCAGAGCGCGGATGTCTATGCCCTGCAGAGCGCATTGGTGGGCGGAATGCAGCGTCCGCCCGGTATGTCCATCAAGTGTGCGGTGATCGTGCTCACTTCTCTGCCGATGCTGCTCATCTATCCCTTTTTACAGAAATATTTTGTGAAGGGTGTGATCATGGGATCGGTCAAAGGGTAGCGGCATGGAATGCGTAGATGCCGTTATCGTGGGCGGCCGGAAGCTGTAGATCGTAACAAAGGAAAGTTACGGGAAGGAATGAAGAATGATATGGATGGAAAATTATTTTATGCCGGTTACAGCGGCGTGAGGAGTTTTCGTATCCCTTCGCTTCTGTATACGAAGAAGGGAACGCTGATCGCGGCAGTGGATGCAAGGGTGCAGGAGGGATGCGACAATCCCAACCGGATCGACAAGGTTATCCGCAGAAGTTTCGACAAGGGCAGGAGCTGGAGCGGTATGATCATGGCACTGGAAATGCAGGGTAAGGGCAGAGGGGGCTGTGCGGCGATCGATCCCTGCATGTTGTACGACGAACAGACAGAGAGGATCTTCCTGTTCTATTGTTACTCGCCGGCAGGGATCGGCCTGCAGAATGCCAATATGGGCACAGGCTTTGACGAGAGCGGAAGAAAGCTTCTGTATGACAGGGAAGACAACCTCTATTATATGGAAGAACAGGCGACGACAGAATATGGCGGTCAGGATACGGTGTCAGGGGACGTTTCAGACGATGCGGACGGGTTTCATAAAGTGTGGCCGGTATCGGAAGCAGGCGGGAAGAACGGTACATGCTTCTATCTGACAGACAGGGACGGCGGGATTACGAAAGACGGCAGGAAGTGTGGAAATATCCGGCTGCCAGGCGGCGCGCTGCGGGAATTTCCGACCTGTTATCTGCAGTATGTCTACAGCGACGACGAGGGAGAGACCTGGCACGGGCCGGTGGATGTGACCGGCCAGGTGAAAGCGCCGTGGATGCGCTTTATCGGGCCGGGACCTGGCAGAGGGATCGTGAAGAGCAGGGGTGACTGTCAGGGAAGATACCTGATCCCGGTCTATTATTCCAATGCGTACGGCCTGTTGTCTGCGGCGGTGATCTACAGTGACGACCGGGGCACGTCCTGGCATATGGGCGCTTCGCCCAATGATGTGCGGTGCGCGCAAGGGAGCCGGCTGGCCATGGACCGGGAGGATTCCCTGCAGGAAATGCAGCTGGTAGAACTGCGAGACGGCACGGTGCGGGCTTTTATCAGAAATACGATGCCGGAGGAAGTGATCTGCTATGCGGACAGCACGGACGGGGGAATCACCTGGACGGCGCCGGCGCCGCTGATGTATCTGCGCAATCCGGTCTGTATGCTGAGTGCGGTCGGTCTGCAGAAGGAAGACGATCAGATCCTGCTCTCCGGGCCGTGGCATAAGAAAGAGAGGATCAACGGGACCGTGCTGCACAGCAGAGACGGCGGTCTGACGGCGGACAGCGTATGCAGAGTCACGGAGGGCGGTTTTGGGTATTCCTGTCTGGCACAGCTGGATGAGGATACCGTGGGCCTTCTCTATGAGGTGGATAACGGGACGCCGGTCGTGGAGGAGATCCGTTTCCGGCTCCTGTCACTGAGCGGAGATTTTCAAGAAAGAAGAAAGGATAAGACGGATCATGTATATCATCAGTAAATCGGAAGAGAGAAAGCAGAGAGAAGCGGCAGTGCTTGAGACCTATCACTACACGGAGAATGCACCTGCCCAGATTAGAGAATATGCGGAAGGGGCGGCGGAAGGCATCCGCAGGGCCTTGGAAGCGATGGAAAAGGAGGCAAGATAAGATCATGCAGGATTATAGCGATCTGCGCCTGGCGATCGAGGCGCTCAGCGGTGGGAGCAACACGGTGATCGTGGATGATGTGGGACTCCCCAGTATCATGGTGGCAATGCCGAAGATGTATCTGTCGGATCTGCTTGAGGATGCACCGAGGATTCCGCATCCGGCCTGGATCGTGAACGGTGTGGAGAAGGATGTGATCTATGTCAGCAAATATATCAATATCGTGAAAAACGGCAGAGCCTATTCCCTTCCGGCACAGGACCCAAAGGTATATTTTGATTATGAACAGGCCATTGATTATTGCCTGGATAAGGGGGAGGGCTGGCATCTTCTGACAAATGCCATGTGGGCGGCCATCAGTCTCTGGAGTAAGAAGAACGGCACAATCCCCGGGGGCAACACAAACAATGGGGAGAACTACTATGCGTCCCATGAAAAGGGCGTTCCATCTTCCCGCTACCGGGATCTGGTAAACCGCACCGCGACGGGGACTGGCCCTGCGACCTGGTTCCACAACCATAATGTCTCGGGGATCGCGGATATGACCGGGAACGTGTGGGAGTGGGTGAGCGGACTGCGTCTGCTCAACGGAGAAGTGCAGGTCATCCGGGAGGGATCGGCGGCAGTGCATGACAGACAGATCCACAGGATCGACAGTCATTTGTGGCACGCAATCACCGAGGAAGGAGAGTATTCCGCGCATGGGGAGAAGAACACATTGAAGCTTTCTTCCGTATCGCCGGGCGACCATAGGGAGGAAGATCATCTGCTGGGGGTTCCGCAGTATGATATCAAGATCGACAATTATGCTTTTGCCGAAAAAGACAGCACCGGCAATTTCGGTTATTATGACTGCCGTTTCAGCGAACTTCGCGCGGCGAAAGGAATCAGGATCCCGCTGTTACTTAAGGCGCTGGCGCTTTATCCTGAGAACAATTCCGGGAAGGACGGCGTCTTCGTGGTGCGTAACTACGGGGAGAGAATTGCGGTCAGAGGCGGGAAGTTCGACAGTTTCGACAGGGCAGGACAGTTTGCGCTGCATTTCTATAATCCCAGATATTATCACGGCGGTAACGTGGTGGGATTTCGCAGCGCCTATGTAAACTTAAGAGGAGACAGCATATGAAAAACAGAAAATACGAAGGAATCATCCCGGCTCTCTATGCCTGTTATGACAAAAACGGCGAAGTGTCAAAAGAGCGCACAAAGCGGTTTGTAAGACATCTGATGGGAAAAGGGATCGACGGGATCTATGTGGGCGGATCTTCGGGAGAATGTATCTATCAGAGTGTGGAGGAGAGAAAGAAGACCATAGAGTGGGTGATGGAGGAGACGGCCGGTCAGATTCCGGTGATCGTGCATGTGGCATGTAATAACACGAGGGACAGCTGCCGGCTTGCCGCTTTTGCGCAGGCCGCAGGGGCAGATGCCGTCGCGTCCATTCCGCCGATCTATTTTAAACTGCCGGAACACGCCATTGCCGCGTACTGGAATACCATTTCCGATGCGGCGCCGGATACGGATTTTATCATCTATAACATTCCGCAGCTGGCGGGAACGGCCCTGACACAGGATCTGCTTCGTACCATGCTGTGCAACAAAAGAGTGGTCGGCGTGAAGAACAGCAGTATGGCCGTTCAGGACATTCAGATCCAGAAAATGACCGGCGGCAGTGATTTTATTGTCTTTAACGGGGTAGACGAACAGTTTATAGCCGGACGCATTATGGGGGCGGACGGCGGCATTGGCGGAACTTACGGGGTCATGCCGGAGTTGTTTCTGAGGATGAATGCACTGTTGAAAGAAGGGGACTGCCAGAGGGCTTTGGAGATCCAGACGGCGGTTGACCGCATTATTGACAGGATGTGTGCGTGTCACGGAAATCTCTATGCGGTGATGAAAGAGATCCTGCGGAGAAGAGAAGGGGTGGATATCGGCTGCGTGCGGGAACCTCTGCCGCAGATCATCGCGCAGGACATGGAAACGATCGACCACATTGTAACGCAGATCGAAGAAGCGCTTTCCAGATACTGTAGGAAAAGAAGGGAGTAGAATATGAATCCTGTTTTACAGAAGATTAAAGGGGGACTCATCGTATCCTGCCAGGCGTTGGAGGATGAGCCGCTGCACAGTTCCTTTATCATGGCGCGGATGGCGGTTGCGGCGCAGGAGGGAGGAGCCGTCGGGATTCGGGCCAACTCTGTGGAAGATATCCGTGAGATCAAGAAGAATGTCAAGCTTCCTCTGATCGGCATCGTGAAGGTACAGTATCCGGATACGGAAGTGTTTATCACACCGACCAGAAAAGAAGTGGACGATCTGGTTGCTGCCGGGGCAGAGATCATTGCCATGGATGCTACCGGAAGGAAAAGACCGGGAAATATCAGTCTGGACGATTTCTTTAAGGAGATCCGCGCAGACTATCCGCAGCAGCTTTTTATGGCTGACTGCTCGACGCTGGAGGAAGGGATTCATGCGGAAGAGATCGGATTTGATGTGATCGGGACAACATTGGCCGGCTATACGCCGTATACGGAACATATAAAACTGCCGAACCTGGAGCTGATCAAGAAACTGCGGGAGAAAACCGTAAGGCCGGTCATTGCGGAGGGCGGCATCTGGAGCGGAGAAGATCTGCGGCAGACATTCAGGTGCGGCGCCTTCTGTGCGGTGATCGGTGCGGCGATCACCAGGCCGCAGCTGATCACAAAATATTACGTAAAAAGTATAGAAAATTTAGGATGAGTATATTATGATATTTGATAGAATAGAAAATTTACCAAATTACAAGGGAATACATGCAAATCTGGATAAGGCGATCGCATTTCTGATGCAAACGGATCTAAGCAGCCTGCCTGTGGGAAGAACCCGGATAGACGGCGAACAGGTCTACATGCAGGTATCGGATGCGTACACAAAAAAGATCGCGCAGGGACAGTATGAGTATCACAGGCAGTACATGGATCTGCAGATCGGGATAGAAGGACAGGAGCGGATCTTTCTTGGCGGGGAAGTGACAGCGCAGATTCAGGAATACCGGCAGGACATCGGATTGGTACAATGTCTCTCTGTGGCCGAGTGTACGTTGAAGAGAGGATATTTCGCGCTGTACCGGGCAGGGGAATATCATATGCCGGGTATCGCGCCGGACGGTTCCGACAGCAAAGCGGTGAGGAAAGCGGTCATAAAGATTGCCGGGCAGGTGGCGCTATGAAGGTCATGGTATTGGATATCGGCGGCACGTCCATCAAATCGGCAGTCTACCAGGACGGAGAACTGGCGGATGTACAGGAGTGTGCATCGGACGCCGGGCGCGGCGGAAGCTGTCTGATGCGGAAGGTGGAAGCTCTGGTCAGGCGTTATCAGGAGCGGCATTCTTTCGATAAGATCGGTATCAGCACGACCGGTCAGGTGGATCCTGTGGAGGGCCGGATCCTCTATGCGAACGACAATGTGCCGGGATATACGGGGATGCGTGTACGACAGCTGATGGAGGAGGCCTTCGGCCTGCCGGTCGTGGTGGAGAACGACGTAAATGCTGCCGGTATCGGAGAAGCCGTATTTGGCGCCGGTATCGGACAGCGGGATTTTCTGTGTATGACATTTGGGACCGGTATCGGCGGCGCGGTCTTTCTGGACGGCAGGCTGTATCGGGGCAGCAGCTTTTCCGCGGGAGAGTTCGGAGCGATGGCGCTGTATTACGGAGGGCAGATGGCAGAGGAAGACAGGTATGAGCGCTGTTATGAGAAATCTGCATCAGCCGCCGCACTGGTGGAACGTGCGCGGCGCGTCTGTCCACAGCTTACGGATGGAAGGGCTGTTTTTGCCAGTCTGGGACATGAAAATGTGAGAAGGATCGTCGATGAATGGATCGGTGAGACCGCGGTCGGTATCGTGACCTTGATCCATATCTTTAACCCGGCGGCGGTTATTCTGGGCGGCGGTGTGATGGAGCAGGATTACGCGCTTTGCGGCGTACGGGAGCGGGTGTACGGTAAGATCATGCCTTCCTTCCGGAATGTTGATATCAGGAAGGCGGCGCTTGGAAACAGGGCCGGCATGTACGGGATCGGAGCGGCAGCGGAGGGAAACCTGTCCTGTCTGGGATACGGGGATGGCCCGGATGGCCATGACAGGCTTTAGTATGCCGGACCGGAAGGGGTATGGAGATCAGGATGGAGCAGCAGAATTTATTATTGGAGATACAATCCGCATATAATCAGTTTACAAAAGTAGAAAAGAAGGTGGCCGATTTCGTGCTGAAGCATCCGGAACAGGTGATCTTCATGTCCATTACGGATCTTTCGGAGGCATGTAAGGTGGCTGATGCCAGTGTCCACCGGTTCTGCAGGACGATGAAGCTGAAAGGATATCAGGAATTTAAGATGAAGATATCCATCAGTCTGCATATGAGACAGAATGCCGAAGAGAAGAGCGAAAGAGAAGAAAGCAGTGATAATTCGGTGTTGGAGTCCGCCGAGAGGATCATGTGCAGCAGTATTTCGGCATTGAAGGAGACCAATGCCCTGCTAAGTGAGGTGCAGTTGGAGAAGACGCTTTCTCTGATGCAGAATGCCGGCAATATCTATTTCTTCGGGATCGGGAACAGTCTGCTGACAGCACAGGAGGCGACAAACCGGTTTATGCGCATTACCAGGAAGGTACATTGTATCACGGATCCGCATATGCAGGCCATGTCTGCGGCCATGGCGGATGCTTCCGACCTGATCGTGATCATATCTTATTCCGGGGCGACGAAAGACAATATTCATGTGGCTCAGTTAGCCAAGGAAGCCGGCGCCGGGATCGTCGCCATTACCAGATTTATCAAATCGCCGCTGACGGCTTACGCGGATGCGGTACTGTTAAGCGGCTCTGACGAGGACCCTCTCGACGGAGGTTCCATGAGTACGAAGCTTGGGCAGCTGTTTCTGGTGGATATTCTTTTTCGGGAATATTATAAGAGAAATGAGACGGAATCCGTGCACAATAATCGAATTTCGTCCGGTGCGGTGACGGACAAGCTGGTATAGGAAGACGGTGACGGAATAATGGACAGACATCTGCTGCAAATTCAATGTAACACGATGCCCTTCCTATGCGAAGCGGCTTACTTATATCCATAGAAATAAAATTATAATACATATAATTAATCAAAATGGAGGGTTTCAAAATGGGTGATCTGAAATTGGTAAAAAAATTTGAAATGACAGACGGTTTCTTCGGCAGATATGCGAAGCTGGTTAAGGATGTGGTTCTGCCTTATCAGGAGAATGCGCTAAATGACCGGATCGAGGGAGCGGAGAAAAGCCATTGTATCGAGAATTTCCGCATGGCAGCGGAGAAATTACATACCGGTAAATGTGAAGGTGAATTTTACGGTATGGTCTTCCAGGACAGTGATGTAGCAAAGTGGCTGGAAGGCGCGGCTTACTGTCTTGCACAGAATCCGGATCCGGAACTGGAGAAACGCTGTGACGAGATCATAGAACTGATCGGCAGCGCACAGCATGAGGACGGGTATCTGAATACTTATTTTACGGTAAAAGAGCCGGACAAGAGATGGACAAATCTTCATGAAGCTCATGAACTTTACTGTGCCGGACATATGATCGAAGCGGCGGTGGCTTATGCAGAGTGTACCGGTAAATCCAGGCTTCTGGATATTATGTGTGGTATGGCAGATCATATTTACAGACATTTTATCGAAGAAGGCGCAGAAGGGTATCCCGGGCATCCGGAGATCGAGCTGGCGTTGATGCGTCTGTTCCGCTGCACGAAAGAGGAGAGATATAAGGAACTGGCGCTTCATTTCATCAATGTAAGAGGTGTTGACAGCGATTATTATAGCAAGGAAAAGAAACGGAACAACTGGACAGTCTGGGGGAACAGGACTGTTGATACGGAATATAATCAGTGCGCAGAGCCGGTCAGAATGCAGAAGAAGGCGGTCGGACATGCAGTACGGGCGGTCTATCTCTACACAGGCATGGCGGATGCTGCCATGGAGACGGGGGATACAACGCTGGCGGAGGCCTGTAAGACTCTCTGGAATAATATTACCCAGAGCAGAATGTATGTAACAGGCGCGATCGGTTCGGCGTATGAGGGCGAGGCTTTTACGAAGGATTATCATCTGCCTAACGATACGGCGTACGCAGAAACCTGTGCCGCCATCGGTTTGATCTTTTTTGCCAATAAAATGCTGTATCTGGAAAGAGACCGTAAATATGCGGATGAGATGGAACGTGCGCTGTACAATTGCGTTCTGGCCGGAATGCAGCTGGATGGGACGAAATTTTTCTATGTGAATCCGCTGGAGGCTCTGCCGGGAATTTCCGGGGAGGCGCAGACTCATAAGCACGCGCTGCCCGTGCGGCCGAAATGGTTTGCCTGTGCATGCTGCCCACCCAATGTGGCAAGGCTTTTGTCTTCTTTGTCAGAGTATGCATGGCATATATTGCCCGACAGGCTGTTTTCCAATCTGTTTGTTGGCGGAATACTCGATGTAAGCGATCAGTTCGGCGGCAGGATCAGATTGGAGACGGCATATCCTTATGGCAATAAGATCACTTACCGGTTTGAACCGGAAGGAGAGACGATGTCAGTACCTTTGGCGGTCCGTATTCCGGCATGGAGCACAGAGACGGTGATCTGTCTGAACGGTGAGCCCATACAATATGAGATGGAGGAGAGCGGTTATGCGTTTGTGCACAGAGATTTCGGGGCGGATGACGTGCTGACCGTGGAACTTCAGATGATTGTCAGAAAGGTATATACGTGCAACAGGGTTTCTGCCAATACCGGAAAAGCAGCCGTTCAGAGAGGACCGTTGATCTATTGTGCGGAAGGTGTTGATAACGACGGGGATGTTCTGTCTCTTTCTTTGAAAAAAGGTGGTGCGGTTACGGTGGGCGAATATCTGCCGGATAAGCTGTACGGGATTCAGGAATTGTATGCGGAAGGGTATCGGGAAACGATAAGTGATAAGCTGTACAGCTACGAAGCGCCGACAGGGGAGGACTGTCAGATTACGCTGATTCCCTATTATGCGTGGGGAAACCGCGGCCTGAACCAGATGAGAGTCTGGCTGCCGGAGAAATAAAGGGCCTGGTATAATTTTTTTCATCCTGCACATGCTATGCGGGAACCGTTGAAATAACGTGAGAAAGTTTCACGGCAATGGCTGTTTCGCAATAAGGCATTGAACTTAACAGGAGGATGAAAAGAAGATGGATTATCAAAATTTACCGTTGGATCTGGGACTTGCGATCACGACAAATCGCGCGGCCATGGATCAGTTTGTTGATATGACCGACGACGAGAAGGAAGAATTTATTGAGCGGAGCCGCGGCGCAATGTCCGGCAAAGAGATAGAGAAACTGGTCAGTTCTCTGGCAAAGGAGGATGAAGAGCCGGATCTTCATCTGGAAGATGTCAACAAAATATTTCAGGGACCGGGTATAGGCTGAGATGCCTGATAACAAAACAGAGAAGGAAAGGAATCCACATGAAAATACAGCTTCCCGATAAAGTGCATAAGATCATTGAGACATTGACGATGGCGGGATATGAAGCCTATGCCGTGGGTGGCTGTATTCGGGATTCCATACTGGGCAGAATCCCCAATGACTGGGACATTACCACCTCTGCGAAGCCTGAGGAGACGAAACGTCTTTTTGCCAGAACGATCGATACCGGGATTAAGCATGGCACGGTGACGGTCATGATGGACAAAGAGAGTTTTGAGGTAACTACTTATCGTATCGACGGAGAATACGAGGACAAAAGACATCCAAGGGAAGTAACGTTTACCGTCAGCCTTGAGGAAGACCTAAAGCGCCGGGATTTCACGATCAATGCCATGGCATATAATGAGGAAACCGGTCTGGTGGATATTTTCGGGGGGATCCAGGATATAGAAAAGGGTGTGATACGTTGTGTGGGCGATGCCAGGGAGCGTTTTACGGAGGATGCGCTGCGTATGCTGCGGGCTGTCCGCTTCTCCGCACAGCTTGGTTACCAGATCACAGAAGATACGAAGGATGCGATCCGCAAACTGGCGCCGAACCTTAATATGATCAGTGCGGAACGGATCCAGACGGAGCTTGTTAAGCTGGTGGTGTCGGACCACCCAGATTATCTGCGTATGGCCTATGAAGTGGGAATAACGAGGCAGATCCTGCCGGAATTTGATCTTTGCATGGAAACTTTACAGAACAATCCGCATCACTGTTACAGTGTGGGAGAACATATCCTGCACGCCATGGAGGCAGTGGAACCGGATAAAACGCTGCGTTTGGGGATGCTTTTTCATGATATCGGTAAACCTCAGACACAGACGACGGATGAGAAGGGGATCACGCATAACAGAGGACATGCAGATACAGGTGCACGGATGACAATGCAGATCCTTCGCCGGTTGAAATTCGATAATGAAACGATAGACAAAGTGACCAGAATCGTGAAGTATCACGATCAGAAGGTGGGGACAACGCCTGCCGGGGTACGACGGGCAGTCAGCCGGATGGGAGAAGATATCTTCAGAATGCTGTTTGCCGTAAAACGTGCCGATATTATTGCCCAGAGTGATTATCTGCGCCAGGAGAAATTTGCCGATCTAGAGTACATACAGCAGCTTTATGAAGATATCTGCAGGCGGCAGGATTGTATGAGTCTGAAAGATCTGGCGATTACGGGATCTGATCTGATCGCCCTGGGTATGCCGCCCGGGAAGGAGATGGGACGGCTTCTTAGAGAATTGTTGGATATCGTGTTGGATGAACCGCAGCGCAACACACGGGAAGAGCTTTTTCGTATCTGCAGGGAACGGCATTCTTTGACATCTTAGAAAATCTTCCTCTCTTTTCATACACATACTTTGGGGCCCGCTTTCATAAGATAAGATAGACGAGAAAGCGGGGGGTATTCGTGTGAATGACAGAGCTGTCAGTTTATTGGATCATTATGAAATAGAAGTAAGCCGGACTTGGAAAGGAAGAGGTGCGATCCTTTGCGAGTCAGATAAGGGACTGCTTATTCTGAAGGAATACGGCGGACCGGTCGATAAGGTAAATTTTCAGGATTTCCTGTTGAAACATATCAATGAAAGCGGTATGGTGCAGGTGGAGTCTATCCTGCGGACGAAAGAAGAGGAGCTGATCGCCACAGATGTGGATGGCACACCCTATATAGTGAAGTCTTATTATGAAGGAAGAGAGTGCAATTACAGGGATATTGACGAATGCAGCCAGGCGGTCTGCACTCTGGCAAAGCTTCATAAAGCGGCAGACCTTTCTTCATGTGAAGAACTTTTAAGTCAGCCTGTGTACCGGATAGAGAATGAATATGAGAAGCATAACCGGGAATTAAAAAAAGTCAGGAAATTTCTGCAGGAAAAGAGTCAGAAAACGGATTTTGAGATCTATTTGATGAAGCATTATGATTATTTCATGAATAATGCCTTGCAAATTACCGATGAATTGCGGTATTATGCCTATGAGGAAGATTCTTGTGGGTTTACCGTGGTATGTCACGGCGACTATCAGTATCACAATATCCTGCGGACAGATACAGGAAATGTGCTGATCAACTTTGAGAAATGTGTGCGTGATCATCCGGTACGGGATCTGTATCTGTTTCTCAGAAAACTGTTGGAAAAAAATAACTGGTCGCAAACACTTGGGAATTTTCTTCTGGAGAGTTATAATAAGGAAAAGGGGTTGACGGATGGGGACTACAGACAGCTGTATTATCGGCTGGCCTATCCCGAGAAGTTCTGGAAGATCGTTAACTTCTATTATAATACGGGCAAGGCTTGGATCCCCGGCAGAAATATGGAGAAGATTGAGAAATTATTTGCCCAGGAGCGGGAGAAACAGCTGTTTTTGGAAACTATATTTAAAACAAATATGGGATAGAGCAGCGGTTGAAGAGAAATAGAAAGGATAAGGATACAGGATGCACGGAAGAATTTCAGAGGCAGTAACGGTTATTATGATCATGGCGTTATTGATCACCGGATGCACTTCGCAGGCGTTTAATATCGGTATGGCCAAGGATAAGGAAAATAATGTGGTGGATACCGGGTTTAGTGTGAGTGCAGTGGGAAGCTATGACTCGGCGGATACGGCGGTGGTCATGTCAGTGGATCAGGAGAACAGCAGCGTTGTCTTCATGAATATGGATACGGGCCGGCAATATACCCTGTATTATGACGGAACGACTTATGTGACCGATAAGCATGACGGTCCGATGACGATCTCTCAGATCAGGGCGGGAGACGTTGTCGATGTGAATTTCCTGAAGGGAAAGAGACAGATTGCCAATATCAAAGTTTCTCCCAGTGCATGGGTTTATGAGAATATAGAGAATTATGATCTGGGAGGGATCAATAAGACGGCCAGTATTGGATCTACCACTTATCAGCTTCCCGACGAGGCAGTTGTGCTCTCGGAAGGAAAGCGTGTGGAAGTAATGGATGTGGTAGCGCAGGACCGGGTCACGATTCGCGGTATCGAACACAAAATATACAGCGTTAATGTGGAAAGAGGTCATGGGTATCTGCGGCTGCGGAATGAGCAGGCCCTGCTCGGCGGTTGGATCGAAGTGGGTAATGCCGTGATCAGGGAGATCAAGGAGGATATGCTGTTGGTCGTGCCGGAAGGCAGTTATCAGGTAGTATTATCCAACGGCGGTATCAGCAGTACCAAGGATGTTGTGATCGAGCGGGATAAGGAAACGGTGTTGGACGTAGGCGATATTGAGATCGTTCAGGATAAGGTCGGTAAGATTCTTTTCTCTGTTACGCCGTCTGAGGCCAGGGTTACCATAGATGGAGAATCCGCAGATATCAGCAAGGCGGTGGAACTGCCTTATGGAATCCATCAGATTTATCTGGAAGCGGACGGTTATGATTCTCTCACAAAGTATATTCAGGTCGGTTCGGAATATGCGAAGATAGCTTTTACACTGGAAGAGAAGAAGGAAGAAGAGACACCTACGGTGAGTGATAATACTCTGGATGTAAAAGAACCTGCACAGCCGGCGCCTGTACCGTCCATCAGTGAGAATACTATCACACCGACGCAGAGCAACAAGGTCTACATTGATTCACCAAAGAAAGTGGAAGTATATGTGGACAGCAATTATATCGGGATCTCACCGGTAAGCTTTAAGAAAAATATAGGAAGCCATACGGTTACACTGCGAAAGAGCGGTTATAAGACGAAGAGCTATACCATTTATCTATACAATGACGGGGAGGATATTACGTATTCCTTTGTGGATCTGGAGAAAGAAGACGAAACGGTCAGCGGCAACGGAATCTCTTCCACCAGTTCTACGAGCAGCAAAAATCCGTCAAGTGGCAGTACGGAGAATCCGTCGAGTAACAGTACACCGAATCCGCCGGGAGAGGGCGACGATAAAACGTCGGGCAGCAGTACCCAGAACCCGTCGGACGGTACTACCCAGAACCCGTCGGACGGTACTACCCAGAATCCGTCGGATGGTACTACCCAGAATCCGTCGGATGGCACTACCCAGAATCCGTCGGATGGCACTACCCAGAACCCGTCGGACGGTGCAACCCAGAATCCATCGGATGATACGACGCAGAATCCGTCGGACGGCACCACGCAGAATCCTTCAGATGGCAGTACAGATACGTCATCGGATGACAGCACAGGAAATCTTTCGGGCGGCAGTACGGAAAATCCGCCGGAGGGCAGCATAGAGAATTCGTCACAGGGCAGTACGGGGACGGATCCGGACGAGGGCAGCGAGACGAAGCTCAATAATATGAACGGTATTTTTAAGAGTGGGAGCAGCAGCAAGGCCGGTGCAAACAACAAGCCTGGGACAAAGAAGAAAGTGTAGCAGCAGATAGGAAAGAGAAGCGAAGTGGAAAACAGGAATAAAAAGTATACATATGAAGATTTTCTGGAAATTATCAAGGCTCTCAGAAGTGATAACGGATGTCCCTGGGACAGGGTGCAGACTCATGAGAGCCTGAAACCCTGCATGATGGAGGAAGCGGCAGAGCTGCTGGCCTCCATTCGTATCTATGACCGGACGGGTAATCCCGAGAATATGAGGGAAGAGTTGGGAGATGTGCTTTTGCAGGTAGTGATGCATGCACAGATCGCATCGGAGGAAGGGCTTTTTACAATGGAAGACGTGGTGGATGAAGTCTGCCGTAAGATGATCCGCCGGCATCCTCATGTATTCGGGACAAGCAGCGCCGATACTTCGGAGGAAGCGCTGCAAAACTGGGAAGAGATCAAGAAGGAAGAGAAGAAGGACAAGGATTGGATCGTCTCTCCGCTGCGGGAAATACCACAGGAACTACCCGCGCTTACCAGGGCAGTTAAAGTGCTGAAGAAGATAGATAAGATCTATGAGAAGGGAAGTTCTTATGAACAGAACGTGGAGGCGCTGCAGAAGGCAGTCGATGTACTGAAAGTATGCAGTCATGAGCCATATGATACGGAATTTGAGCAAAATATGGCGGATCTCCTGATCAGATTGTCGGATATTGCCAGAATCGTCAGGCTTTCTCCAGAGCAGATTCTTACAGACAGGATAGAGGATATGATCGATCGATACGAGAAAATGGAAAAAGCTTAGAAAATGCCCTAAAATGGCGAAAAAAAAGCAGTTTTTTCGCTTGACAACAGAGGGAAAAGCGTATATAAATAGGTGTAGGCGTTTCAAAAGAGGAACATCTAATAATAAAGTGAAGACTCATTTAAGGAGGAGTTCAAGATGAACAAAACAGAATTAGTTGCAGCTATGGCTGATCAGGCGGGATTATCCAAAAAGGACGCAGAGAAGGCATTAAAGGCTTTTACAGATGTTGTTGCTGATGAACTGAAGAAGGGCGGCAAGGTACAGTTAGTTGGTTTTGGTACATTTGAGGTATCCGAGAGAGCAGCAAGAGAAGGCAGAAATCCTCAGAGCGGCGAAGTTATGAAGATTGCAGCTTCCAAGGCTCCTAAGTTCAAAGCTGGCAAGGCATTAAAGGACATGCTTAACGCATAGTTTTATGAGAGAAAGTAAAAGCCTGTATGCAGATGCATATGGGCTTTTTGTATGTTTTTGCAGAAAGGAGTAAGTAAAATATGAGACTCGATAAATATTTGAAGGTTTCGCGGCTGATCAAACGGCGTACCGTAGCAAATGAGGCATGTGACGCGGGCAGGGTACTGGTGAATGATAAACCGGCGAAGGCTTCCGTCAATGTGAAGGTCGGGGATGTGATCACGATCCAGTTCGGGAATAAAGAAGTGAAAGTGGAGGTTTTGGACGTACAGGAAACTGTCCGCAAGGAAGAGGCGAAAGAGTTGTTCCGTTACCTTCCATAAAACAGGCATATTTGATCAGAGTCTGACATACATTTAAGAAGTATCATTGTTATGGGAGGGCATGTATGGAAGATCTGAACAGTATAAACAGAAAACCGCACAAATTGATGCTTACCAATAGAAGGACATGTAATATAAGCGGTGTCAATGACGTGCTGTCCTTTGACGTCAATGAGATCCTGCTGGAGACGGAACAGGGTATGTTGATGATCAAAGGCAGCGAGCTGCATGTAAGCCGGCTGTCCCTGGATAAGGGGGAAGTGGATGTAGATGGCCGGATCGACAGTTTTACCTATTCGGAGAATGCAGGGTTTGGCAGCAGGGGAGAGTCGCTGCTTGCCAGATTGTTTAAGTGAAGTGGGGGCCTTGCCGAATATGAGTCAGGACATTGTGCAGGAGATCGCATTCTTTTTACATTCTATCTTCATCGGTCTGGTCATTACGTTTGCCTATGACTGGCTCCTGATCTTCAGGAAGCTGTTTGCGCATGGCAGAGTTCTGGTATCTGTTGAAGATTTTTTTTACTGGTTTGTGTGCGGTATCGGTGTTTTCTATATGCTTTACAGGGAGAACAATGGCGTTCTGAGATGGTTTGCCGTAGTGGGGGCAGCTCTTGGAATGCTTTTTTATAAAGCAACGGTCAAAAACTGGTTTGTAAATATTATGTCAACTTGCATACACAAGATAATGTGGTTCCTGTTTCGTGTCATACAAATTGTGCTAAAACCTGCTAAATGCTTGTTTTTCGGCACTCGAAGGTTTGTTCGATTCGTTGCAAGGAAACTGAAAAAAGTGAAGGAATTTATAAAAAAACGGTTGACGGGCTGTATAAAAACAATTAGAATAATTTTATGTAAACAGTAAAAAGAAGAGGAGTATCATTAGCAACATGGCAGGAAAAGCAGCATATCGTAAAAAGCGCCAGAACAGAACGGGCATGCTTTTGGTTACCACAGTTGTTGTAATGATGCTGATCGTGGTCACTGTTAAGAGTATAGAGCTTCGGGACAAACGCGCAACTTATCGAATAAGGGAAGAGGCCCTGATGCAGGAGATCGAAGCTGAGCAGGCCCGGACGAAAGAAATTGAAGAGTATGAGAAATACACACAGACCAAGAAATACGTGGAAGAGATCGCGAAGAGTAAGCTTGGGCTTGTGTATGAGGGTGAGATAATATTTAAGGATAAGAATTAAGCAGGTTTTGGAGAGGTTTCCGAGATTTGCTTTTTTTCTGTTGGAATAATTTGGACAACCCCTTCATATATTGATAGAAATCAATTATGGAAAGGGGAGGCGTATTTTTATGAGAAAACAGGTAGAAGCCGGAGACGAGAATAAGATCAGGGTCATTCCGGAATATGGCAGGCAGAGGCTTCTGACTTATGCGGAATCTTTCAGGGATCTGGCGGATCTGTTTGAGGAGGATGAGACAGAAGACGGCGTGGAAGGAAAAGATGATCCTGTGGACAGGCAGGATTATCTGTGGCAGCGTAAACTGCAGGAGAATCAGGGACTTCTGGCAGAGCATTTGAAGGAGATGGCGCATATCCTGTCTGAGGTGGCGAAAGAGACTTATCTGTACCGGCCCATGGGAGAACGAAAATTCAGGCAGATTTCCAAACTGCTTCGGGAATCGGGGATTCTGCTTAAGAGCTTCTTCGAACTGGAACGGGAAGACGGGCATATGGAGATCAGCCTGACGATGAAGACGATTTCCGAGAAATATACAAAATTGGGCGAGCATGTTTGTATAGAGGACGTGGCGGATTTCGTATCGGTGGCCACAAACCGCAGGCTGCGTGCGGCCAGAAATACGCCGCAGTATCTTACCCCGGAATGGAATACGTACTATTTTGTGGAGGAGCCCGATTATTATCTGCTGACCGGTGTTGCCAAAGCGGTGAAGGAGATGGAGGAGGTATCAGGTGACAACTATTCCTTCTATGAAGCCGAGACTGGCAGAATGGTGACGATTCTGTCGGACGGAATGGGATCCGGTGAAAAGGCGTGTGTGGATTCGGAACGGGTGATCGAGAAGATGGAACGGCTGTTGGAGGCGGGTTTCCGTAAGGAGTCGGCGGCGCAGATGATCAATGGAGCGTTGGTGGCGGCAGGACAGGAAGAGAATATGTCAACGCTTGATGTCTGTGATATCGATCTGTATACCGGAAAATGTGAATTTATGAAGGCGGGTGCGGCATGTAGTTATATTAAAAGGGGAAGACTGGTGGACAGGCTCTCGGCGTTAAATTTTCCACTAGGCGTTTTCGGGCAGATCGAGCCGGAGATCCTGCACAGAGTACTGCAGAGCGGAGATTACGTGATCATGCTGTCTGATGGTATTTTGGATGCGCTTTCCCAGGGGATCGGTGAGGAAATGCTGCCGGAGATCATCGGCAGGATAGAATATACGAATCCCAATGAGATCGCGAATCAGATTTTGACATACTGTCTGAAACAGAGCAATGGACAGATCAGGGATGACATGACGGTATTGGTGATCGGGATATGGGAAAGAGAAGAAGACATATGAGAAATCATGGGAATTTGTGCCGAGAAGATATGGAGGTGCAAAGGTGAAGGTTGATCCGTACAACAAGGTAAAAAAGTATGTTCAAAAGTACCGCATGATAGAAAAGAATGATGTGATTGCTGCAGGGGTGTCAGGCGGGGCGGATTCGGTATGCCTGCTGCATATTTTGTGCCGGCTGCGGACGGAACTGGGATTTCGGCTGCTGGCGGTGCATGTGGATCACGGGGTGCGCGCCGACTCGGCGGCGGACGCATCGTATGTGGAAGCACTCTGCACAAGGCTGGGAGTTCCCTTTTATCTGCGCAGGGTGGATATGAACGGGTATGCGGCGGCACACAGGCTTTCTGCGGAGGAGGCCGGGCGGGTACTTCGGTATGAGGCCTTCGGGGAAGTGCTGAGGGAGCAGAGACAGGAAGGCGAGTGCGGCAGGATCGCGGTGGCCCATAACTGCAATGACCGGGCGGAGACGATGCTGTTTCATCTGTTCCGGGGCAGCGGGCTTAAGGGCCTTGGCTCGATACAGCCGGTCCGGGGCGCTGTCATACGGCCGCTGTTATGTCTGGAGCGGGGCGAGATAGAGAAGTATCTTGCGGACTATGGGCTGCATTATTGTCAGGACAGTACCAACGAGGAAGACACTTACACGCGCAACAGGATCAGGCATCATATCCTGCCCTATGCCGAGCGGGAGATCTGTTCCGGCGCGGTAGCGCATATGGGGGATCTGGCGGAGATCCTTTCGGAGACCGAGCGCTATCTGGAGGCGCAGACGAGGAGACTGTATGAGATCTATGTAAAAGAGAAGACAAGCGGTGAAGAGAATAACGGCAGCAGGCCGTCGGGCGATGTGGTGAGCCTGTGCATCGCCGGGGGACTTCCGGACGAGGATCCGGTGCTGTATAAGCGGGTACTGCTCACCTGTCTGGAACGCCTGACGCCGCACAGGAGGGATATCACCGGACAGCACATTTCTGACCTGGTGGAGCTGATGACAAAGGGTGGCAGCAAGGAGATCAGCCTTCCCTATGGGATCAAAGCCTTCAAGGAATATGACAGGCTGTATCTGAGCAGAGGCGCAGGAGGAAGGACAAGCCCTGTGACTGCAGGCGTGAAGGAAACTGCAGTCGCGAGGGAAACTGCAGACACGGAGGAAACTACGGAAAAGGCGTATGAAATAAAGCCCCCCATGCAGATCCGGCTGCCAGGGGAAGGGACTTTCCGCTTCCGTTTGTTGGAAAAAGGGGCTAAATTCTTAGAAAAAGAGCAAAATATTCCACGAAATAGATATACGAAATGGTTTGATTATGATAAAATAACTACGTCTTTGTTACTTCGCAGGCGGCGGCAGGGGGATTATCTGACAATAGATGCGGCGCTGCATACGAAGTCAGTCAAACAATATATGATCAACGAGAAAATCCCGAAAATGCGGCGAGACAGTATGCATTTGCTGGCTGACGGATCCCATGTCCTGTGGATACCGGGTTACCGGATCAGTCAGAAGTACAAAGTGGGAGAAAGTACGGAGCGTATTCTGGAGGTACGGCTCGAAGGAGGAAGCGATGGCGGAACGAATCGAAGTGTTGTTGAGTGAAGAGGAAGTGGATAAGAGGATCCAGGAGATCGGAGATCAGATTTCCAGGGATTATGCGGGAAAACAGGTGCATTTAGTCTGCGTGCTCAAGGGCGGCAGCTTTTTTATGTGTGAGCTTGCCAAGAGGATCACGGTGCCGGTATCTTTAGATTTCATGTCGGTGTCCAGCTACGGCGGGGACACGAAGTCCAGCGGCGTGGTGAAGATCGTGAAGGATCTGGACGAATCGCTATTGAATAAGCATGTGCTGGTGGTGGAGGATATCGTGGATTCCGGAAGGACGCTCAGCTATCTTTTGGAGATGCTTAAGGACAGAGGGCCGGTGGACGTGAAGCTGTGCACGCTCTTAGACAAGCCGGAGAGAAGAGTAGTGGATGTGAAGGTGGATTATACGGGATTCGAGATCCCCGATGAATTCGTGGTGGGATACGGGCTGGATTACGACCAGAAATACAGGAACCTGCCTTATATCGGGGTTGTGAAATTCGATTGACAAAATATATTTTATGAAAGAGGTTTACTTTGAACAGGAATAATAAGAGTTTCTACATGTATTTTGTGATCATCATGGGACTGCTGCTGTTTACTGTGTGGATCGGAACGATCAGGATCCAGGACAGCAGCTATACGAGAGGCGAGTTCGTCAGCAATCTGGAAAATAATGAGGTAGCTATCGTCAAGATCTGTCCTAACAAGAATACCGATGCCGGCGCGCTCGAAGTGACGCTGAAAAGCGGTGAGGAGAGACGGCTCAATGTGACGAACATTTCCGAGGCGGAAGCGCTTGTGCGCAGCTATAAGCTGGATCCGGTGGTGGAGAGCGTTCCCGAGGAGAGCTGGTTTCTGAACAGCGTGTTTCCGATCCTGATCGTGGTGGTGGTCTGCGTCTTCTTCTTCGTGATGATGAATGCACAGAACGCGGCCGGTGGCGGCGGCAACGGGAAGATGATGAACTTCGGCAGGAGCCGTGCCAAGCTGACGCTGGGCGGAGAGAATAAGATCAAGCTGGACGGCGTGGCAGGCCTGAAGGAGGAGAAAGAGGAACTGCAGGAGATCGTGGAGTTTCTGCGGGAGCCGGGCAAATTTACGAAGGTGGGGGCGCGTATCCCTAAAGGCGTCCTGCTGGAGGGTGCGCCGGGTACGGGTAAGACACTCCTGGCAAAGGCCATTGCGGGAGAGGCCAACGTGCCTTTTTTCAGTATTTCCGGTTCTGATTTCGTGGAGATGTTTGTCGGTGTGGGCGCTTCCCGTGTGCGTGATATGTTCGCGGAGGCGAAGCGGCATTCCCCCTGTATTATTTTTATCGATGAGATTGACGCGGTGGCGAGACGCCGCGGTACCGGTATGGGCGGCGGCCACGACGAGCGTGAGCAGACGTTGAATCAGCTGCTGGTGGAGATGGACGGTTTCGGCGTCAACGAGGGCATTATCGTGATGGCGGCCACTAACCGTGTGGATATTCTCGATCCGGCGATCTTAAGACCGGGCCGTTTCGACCGTAAGATTACGGTGGCGGCGCCGGATGTGCGGGGCCGGGAAGATATCCTGAAAGTCCATGCCCAGAATAAGCCGCTTGGGGACGATGTGGATCTTACCCAGATCGCGCAGACGACGGCGGGCTTTACGGGGGCGGACTTAGAGAACCTGCTCAATGAAGCGGCCATCAATGCGGCTATGGAGAAAAGAGTTTACGTTAAACAGAACGACATCAAGCGCGCTTTCGTCAAGGTGGGGATCGGTGCGGAGAAGAAGAGCCGCATCATCTCCGATAAGGAGAAGCGGATCACGGCTTATCATGAGGCCGGCCATGCGATCCTCTTCCATGTGCTTCCCGACGTGGGGCCGGTGTACACGGTATCTATCATTCCCACCGGCATCGGGGCGGCGGGCTACACCATGCCCCTTCCGGAAAAGGATGAGATGTTCCTGACCAAAGGAAAGATGCTGCAGGATATTATGGTTTCTCTTGGCGGACGTATCGCGGAGGAGATCATTTTCGACGATATCACCACAGGGGCGTCCAGCGATATCAAGAAGGCTACCAAGGTGGCCCGCAGGATGGTGACCCGTTACGGCATGTCGGACAACATCGGCGTGATCAATTACGACGATGACGACGACGAGGTGTTTATCGGAAGAGATCTGGCACATGCCAAGAGTCACAGCGAGGCGGTCTCCGGGGAGATCGACCGGGAAGTGAAGGCCATTATCGACGACTGTTATGAGAAGGCGAAGGCCATGATCTTAGAGCAGGAGGATGTGCTGCATAAGTGCGCCGAGCTGCTGCTTCAGAAAGAGAAGATTAACCGCGCCGAGTTCGAAGCGCTTTTTGACACCGCGTATCCGCAGCCGGAAGCGCCCGAGATGAAGCTGTGAAGCTGCAGAGAAGCCTGGCTGTCGTGTGGATGGCGCCTGAAAGGTGGTAAAAAGGCCTGAAAACGGGTTTAATTGAAGGTAATCCGAATGGATTTGTGCAATATTAACAAAAACGAATAGTCAAATTTGTAATATTTGTGAATCCTTAGTATTGTGGACGGGTACGTGCTATGCTATTATACTACTTGTAACCCCCCAATACATTATATAGTTTTTGCTATACCCCATAAGAAAGAAATACCTTCTCTAAAAAAGGCAGCGACCGAAAAGCTGCCTTTTTTACTGCCCTGAAATCAGGCTGCTTTAAGATCCGGCGGGTTTGCGCAGCAGATCCCGTATATGAATACAAGTCGTTTTTTTGCTTGAACATCGACCCTATATAGTATAAAATAGCTATATATCTATCGACCGATCAAGTATAAGAAGCTTGTGTCTCTCCGATTTGTGCCGAAACAGAAACGGGAGTGCAAGTGTGACAAAAATGGGAGTGCAGGCATGGATATAAGTCAATTTCAGAGAGCAGAGAAGAACCAGCAGTATATAGCCGGTATGCGTCCGGTCATCAATAAAGAAGCGTTATTCTCAGACACTACCGAGGATTACGTATATCCGCCGGAGCCGAGCGCTTATGGGGAAGTAACCGTTCGCTTCCGTTCGGCCAGAAATAATATTGACAGAGTGTTTTTCGTGTGCAAGGGCGAGAAGCACATTATGCTGAAGACGGAGACGGATAACTATTTCGACTATTATTCTTATTCTGTACAGCTTGACAATGAGAAGCTGGTCTACTATTTTGAAATACGCGTAGGCAGGATCGACTGTTTCTATGATACGCGGGGCATCTGCAAAGATATCAACGAATATTATCATTTCCAGATCATTCCGGGATTTAAGACGCCGGACTGGGCGAAGGGAGCCGTGTTCTATCAGATCTATGTGGACCGGTTTTACAACGGCGACCCTTCCAATGACGTATTGACGAACGAATATCAGTATATCGGAGACAAGACGGTCAGGGTGGAGGACTGGGATAAATATCCGGCATCCATGGGCGTGCGGGAATTTTACGGCGGCGATCTGCAGGGTGTGCTGGATAAGATGGACTACCTGCAGGATCTGGGTGTGGATGTGATCTACTTCAATCCGTTATTTGTATCGCCCTCCAACCATAAGTATGATATTCAGGATTACGACTATATCGATCCCCATGTAGGCCGGATCGTTCACGATGAGGGCGAACTGCTCCAGCATGATCAGCAAGAGAACCGGTTTGCCACCAGATATATCGACCGGGTGTCCAATAAGGAGAATCTGGAGGCTAGCAACGCCCTTTTTGCCGAGGTGGTGCGGGAAGCCCACAGAAGAGGCATGAAAGTGATCCTGGACGGGGTGTTCAACCACTGCGGATCTTTTAATAAATGGATGGACAGGGAGCGGATCTATGAACATGTTTCCGGCTACGAGAAGGGCGCCTATGTGGCGCAGGACAGCCCGTACCACACGTATTTTCAGTTTCATGACAATCACAAATGGCCCTACAACGGGTCCTATGACGGCTGGTGGGGGCATGACACGCTGCCCAAGCTTAATTATGAAAATTCCCAGCAGCTGGAGGATTACATCCTCTATGTTGCCAGGAAGTGGGTCTCGGAGCCTTATCATGTGGACGGCTGGCGACTGGACGTGGCGGCGGATCTGGGACATACGCCGCAGTACAATCACTATTTCTGGAAAGAATTCCGCAAGGCGGTGAAGATGGTGAATCCGGAAGCCATCGTACTGGCGGAGCACTACGGAAGCCCGAAGGACTGGCTGCAGGGCGACGAGTGGGATACGGTGATGAACTATGATGCCTTTATGGAGCCGGTGACCTGGTTCCTGACCGGGATGCAGAAGCACAGCGACGACTACCGGGAGGATCTGCGGGGGAATGCCGACAGCTTCTGGGGCGCCATGCTGCATCATGGCGCCAGTTTCACCACGCCGTCACTGCAGGTGGCGATGAATGAGTTGTCCAATCACGATCATTCCCGGTTCCTGACCAGGACCAACAGGAAAGTGGGCAGGACGAACACCCTGGGGCCGGAAGCGGCGAATGCGGGTATCAATAAGGCGGTCATGCGGGAGGCAGTCGTGATCCAGATGACCTGGCCCGGAGCGCCTACCATCTACTACGGCGACGAGGCGGGAGTGTGCGGCTTTACCGATCCGGACAACAGGCGGACTTATCCGTGGGGGCATGAAGACAAGGAGCTGATCGCATTCCACAAAGAGATCATCCGGATCCACAAGAGCCACAGGGAATTTCTGACAGGTTCCATCAAGCAGATGGAGAGCGATTACAATGTGATCGGTTACGGGAGGTTCACCAGAGAGGGACAGTCGGTGATCTTAGTCAACAATAACGACTATGAGATCACAAAGGAATTGTTCGTGTGGCATCTGGGTGTTCCCAAGGAATGCACGATCAAACAGCTGCTGCTGACCACTGCAGACGGATTTACTACGGAAGAGAAAGAGCATCCGGTCCGATCCGGCAAAGTCTCCATAACGCTTCCGCCTACATCCGCCATCATCCTGCGGTATGAGGATGAGGAGATCGGTAGTTTTATGGAATACAGGTGATGAAGGAAAGGCCGGAGGGATGCGTAAGCGTGTCCTGCCGGCCTTTGTTATGAAATGATCATGGATCAGTGGAGGAAACAAATACTATGTTGAAGATCTGGTATTATGGCGGGGTGGATTATATAGAAGATGCGCCCGCATATTTTGATAATGTATATGAAGATGAGTGGATTGAGGATGCGTTCGTGCAGGCCATGATACAGGATTGGACCGATCCAAAGTGATCAGTGCGCATATTATTGAAAGTCCTGTTTTTGGAGCGATTACGCCGCAGGGATTATCCGGCGGCGTGAAGGTGCTGATCCTGATGTTAAAAGATGACTCCTTCGTTTATAATATGTCTAATTGCGGAGATAACTGTGCGAAATGGATCTTGCAGATTGCAGAGAAAAAGGATCTGACGGTTTATCTGCAGCATATAATGCGCTTTACCGGAGAGTTTGAGATTAAGATTATGAATACGGGGAAGATCGTTCACAACCCGACAGAATATGTGACCGGGCTGTTGGAGGCGGAGGCGATGCAGAATGAAGGGTAAATATCATTTCAGGGTAAGAAGTAAAAGGGCATTGTTTGACTTTTCGGTGAGGAGAAACATTACGATTCTGAAAGGGGACAGCGCAACCGGAAAGACTACGCTTCTGCATATGCTGTATGAATACCTGAGAGTCGGCCGTGAGTCCGGTTACACGGTTTCAACAGATGCCTCCTATTTTGTTTATCTGAGGAAAGAAGTAGGCAGAGACTGGAAGGATGCCTTGTTCTCTCTGAGGGATACGGTTATTTTTATTGAAGAAAATAATGATTTCTTGTTTGGAAAAGATTTTGCTGATGTTGTAAAATTGTCCGGGAACTATTTTGTATTGGTAAACCGGGCGCCTCTGCGAATGCTGCCATATAGCATTCATGAAGTATATGAGATCATTACGGCAGGAAAGAGAGCTGATATCAGGGAATCCTATCATGAGTTCAGGGAATTGTACAGCAATTATCCGGTGATAAAGCATAATAAGATCAGGAATGTCATAACAGAGGACAGCTGTTCCGGCAATCAATTCTTTGGAGCGGTATTCGAGACGGCTGATGTAATAAGTGCGGAGGGAAACGGTAATATTAGATCATATTGCAATTCCCGGATGTGATCGATATTCCTGAAAAATATCATCCCGAACGGACGACGTAACCTTGGCAAAATAACACAACTTTGACACATCTATAGGATATACTGTTACCTGATATGGAACTGTTGTATAGATGAGGAGTGGTTACCAATGCAGAAAATCCTGATCGTGGAAGACGATGAGGCCATCGCCAATCTGATCAAGATCAACCTGGAGGCGGAGGGCTATCAGTGCGCCTGTGCTTTTGACGGAAAAGAAGGGGCGGATCTGATCGAGGAGGAGGTCTTTGATCTGATCCTGCTGGACATTATGCTGCCGGAGATTGACGGCTATGAGCTGCTTGAGTATATCAGGCCGATGGGAACGCCAGTGATCTTCCTGACGGCGAAAGGCAATGTAAACGATCGGATCAGGGGCCTGAAGCTGGGAGCGGATGATTATATTGTCAAACCTTTTCAGGTGGGCGAACTGATTGCCCGGGTGGAGGCGGTGCTGCGAAGATACGGGAAGGCGAATCAGAAGCTAGCCTTCGCGGATGTGGAAGTGGACGTGATCTCCCGGACGGTGCTGAAAGCGGGAATACCGGTTGAACTGACGGTAAAGGAATTCGACCTGCTGGTGGAACTGATGCAGAACAAGAACGTGGCACTGTACCGGGAGCGTATCTACGAGAGGGTTTGGGGCGAGGTGTTTATGGGCGATACACGCACCCTGGATTCCCATATCCAGCGGCTGCGGAAGAAACTGAACTGGGAGAACTATATCAGGACGGTGTTCCGGGTAGGATACCGTCTGGAGGATCCTGCATGAAAAACGATGTTCGTTCCGCTATGAAATATGCTTCAGGGCTGACGGGCCTGAAACTTTTTCATAAGATATTCCTCTGCTTCGTGGTGCTCTTCGGGATCGCCTTTCAGACGGCGGGCGCGCTGCTGATCGACTATGCTTATGAAAACGCTATTGAGCAGGAGAAGAAGTACGCGTTGCAGCAGTTCCAGTATAACAAGTATATTCTACAGTCTATTCTCTATTCCGAGCCGGATCTTATGCGTGCGCAGGAAGGAAATCCCGGGAACCTGGGTTCTTTCACGGCGCCGGTCGCGCTGTATGATCAGCAGAAAAACCGTATCTGTTCCAACCTGTCGATGGAGCCGGACACACTGGACTTCCGGGACAGTGAAGATGGACGGCTGGCTTTCTCCATCTGTCAAAAGGATGGGGAGAGCTGTATTTTCGTGTACGATCATGTGCGCCAGGGGGAGAGCGAGGCGTATCTGGTGACACAGACGGATATCAGTCCGGTGGTGGATGCCCAGAGGAATATGACGGCTTATTTCCAGAGGATCTATCTGATCCTTGTGTGTATCGGATTTCCGCTGATCTTCCTGCTGACCAATCTGCTTACCAGTTCGATCAAGAAAGTCAGCAAAGCGGCCAGGAGGATCGCCAGGGGAAAGTATGCCGAACGGATCGATGTGGGTACGACGGATGAGATCGGGCAGCTAGCGGCGGATTTTAACCGGATGGCGGAGAAGATAGAGGAGAAGGTCAGGGAACTGTCCAGGGCAGCCAGGGCCAAAGAAGACTTTACGGCGAACTTTGCCCATGAGTTAAAGACACCGCTGACGTCCGTGATCGGTTATGCGGATATGCTGTATCAGCGGGAGCTGCCGCGCAAGCAGGTTAAGGAGGCGGCGGGGTATATTCTGAACGAGGGGATGCGTTTGGAGGCGCTTTCTCTGAAGCTGATGGATCTGTTTGTGCTGGACAGGCAGGACTTTTATCTGGAAAAGCAGGAGACGGGAGGGCTGTTTGCGGATATGCTGCCAGGCATAAAGCCGGTCTGTGAAAAGCACGGTGTGCAGCTGCATATGGATATCGAGGAAGGTGAGATCCCGGTGGAATTTGACCTGTTCAAGACAATGGTGCTCAATATTGTGGATAATGCCGTCAAGGCGGATTGCCGCGATATCTGGATCACCGGGGAGCAGCTGCGGACCCGTTACCAGATCAGTCTGAAGGATAACGGAAAAGGCATTCCGCCGGCGGAGCTTGACCGGATTACAGAGGCCTTCTATATGGTGGATAAGTCGCGGTCGAGAAAGCAGCATGGTGCGGGGCTTGGCATGGCGCTGGTGGCCAGGATCGTGAAACTTCACAGGGCGACAATGCGGGTGGAGAGCGACGGCAGGTTCGGGACCACGGTCCGCATCCTGTTTAGTCTGCCGGGAGGAGGTCGGGATGAAGAGGATGTCTAAATATACGCTATTATGTCTGCTGCTGGCGGCGGCCTTCGTGTTTGGCAGTATGACGGGGATGAATGCCATACTGCGGATGCGGGAGCGGCATCGTCTGGAGGAGCACGGCATGGTGGCGGTCAAGTCTCCGGTGCTGGCATGGCAGACACCTTCTGCAAAGGAGAAAGCTGCCAGCGAAGAGGAAGAAGCGAACGTGCCGGATGAGGAAGAGGAGCGCTCTTTGAGCGTAGAGCAGATCGAGAAAGTCATAAGATACAGGACTTACTGTGAGGGAGAGATCCTGCATGAGCCGGCGGCGGGACAGATTAGCATGGAAGAGGCCATCGCTGCCGGCGAGGACTGGCTTGTGGAGATGGGATTTCTGGAAGGGGCAGAGGGGGAGACGGAAACGGCAAAAGACCGGACGGCCTTGTACAGAAGAGCGACCCTGGGGGTGAAAACGGATCTGAAGAGACTGGAAGTGCCGATGGAATCCTGGTACAGTTTCTGGACGGTGCGTTTTTCCAACGAGTATCTGTACGCGGATCTGTCCGTGAATGCGGTTACGGGGAAAGTGTGGGATGCGGTGATATCCCTTTACAGGGATATAGATTCTATAGAATGCGGACCGTCGCCTGAGCAGCTGGAACTTTTTGTTCGTCTGGCGGGGGTGCAGGGAGAAGTGGAGAAGTTTGCGCAGACAAATGAAAGCGGCTCGTTGGTGTATATCGCGGTAAAAGGGAGCGGACTGTATGCGATGCAGGGTTATTATGCCAAGGTGGTGTCTACAGGCAATGATTTTGCGGAGAATTATGACGGGGATGAGGGTGCACCGCGGTATGGCGAGAAGGTGATCGATTATCATCTGATCGTGGAATAAAAGGTTGAAAAAATCCGACCTCTTTGCGTTCATGCAGCAAGACGCGAGGGAGGGCTTTGCTCGTTTTTTGACAAGTATGACACAACTTTATCGAAAGTATGACGCAACACTCTGATAGGATAGGGATATCCTGTCGGGGTGTTATTTGTTGACAGACGTTGTGGATGGATCAGGAGAAGAGTACTTGGGAAATTACGTGGAGGATAACGGAAAAATGGACAGACAGAAGGAATACAGGCGAAAGAAGCAGGTACAGAAGCTGCAGCAAAGGATTTTCCTTGTGCTTCTGGGGTTGGTTCTGGCTCTGTATGGAATGCGGATCAAAGAGTTGGGAATACATCTGGCGGAGGTGCAGACGTCACTGAAGCGAGTTGAGGCATTACAGCAGAAGATGGTGGGAGACGGATACGGTCCGGATGATGCGGATTTATTCGGCAGCGATCCGACAGGCGGACCGCAGACCGGGATACAGCAGACGGATGGGCAGCAGATAGACGGACAACAGACAGCAGACTATATCAGCCGTATTCAGCCGGTGAATCTGGACAGGCCGGTCAGGCGGACCAGAGAGGAAGCGGTGCAGAAGCTTAAGGAGCTGGGACAGTCGGATCCGGTGATCGCAAAGATCAGTCAGAACAGTTCTCTTTACCCGGAAAATATGCTGACGGCGCTTGCCAATAACCCCGAGATGGCCGAGTTTGCGGCAGGGTATCTGGAGCGGGATCAAAAAGCCGTGGGCGGATTGACGGAGGCGGAGAAGAAGCAGGATTTTCCGCTATTCCTGCAATGGGATCCCCGGTGGGGATATGTATCCTATGGAGTTAACAGCAATATCGGATTATCGGGGTGCGGCCCCACCTGTATGGCAATGGTACTGTATTATCTGACCGGGGATGAGACGCTGACGCCGGACAGGGTGGCCGCCTACGCGATGGAGAACGGCTACTATGTGGAAGGGACCGGAACGGCATGGGCCCTGATGCAGGAGATGCCGGGGCTGTACGGTGTGCGGGTGAGTGAACCGGAGCTGTCCGGGTATGCTTTTCAGAACGCCCTGTCGAAGGGCCGCGTCCTGATCTGTGCCATGGGTGCGGGAGATTTCACGGCAGCAGGACATTTTATCGTCATCTATGGGTATGATCAGGATGGTTTTTTGGTGAACGACTCAAACTGCGTGGCAAGGAGCCGGAAACGTTGGACGTTCGATGAGATCCGCGGGCAGATCAAGATGGTCTGGGCCTATGACCTGCGGGGGAGCGAGAAGGAGTTTGAGGAAGAGCAGGTGATCACTTTTGTCGATTTCGCCGGATAAACCTGCGGGGTCTATGGATGAGCAGAATAATTCTGCTCCCGATATGTTTTTGGCGTCATGCCTGTTATCTCCTTGAAAACAGAGATAAATGCGCTCTGGGAAGAAAATCCGAGGGCTACGGAGACCGTGAGGTAAGGGAGGTCGGAATAGCGAAGCAGGTTCCGGGCCGTATCAATTTTTGCTTCCTTTACGAATCTCTTGAGGGAAATCCCGGTCTCACTCCGAAACAGTCTGGAAAGATAAGTGGGATTTAACTTCACCTCCTTTGCAAGGGCATTTACGGAAAGGTCAGCGCCCAGATTTTCGTAGATATAGTCGATGCACTTGCGGATATGAAGGGAAAAAACGGATTTCTTACGAATTTCCTGCATTCGTTTGGTAAAGTCCAGGCACATTTCCCCATACAATTTGCTAAGGTCGTCGATTGTTCTGCAGCAGTCGGCTTTGAGGATGTACAGGTCGGACAGCGTGTAGGCTTCGTCATGTCCCATGCCGGCGTCCATACATGCGCCTGCCATGGAAGAGGCAGACAGGACAAAATGATAAACTGCGTTTTTGAAACTGTGCTTCGATAAGATCCGTGTGTCAGACAGCAGCGCCAGATCGCCGCTTCGGATCTGGGCGTTGACTGTTTCTGTGTTTCCGTTACAGATTGCGGTATACTTTGCATATTCGGAAAGATAGTGTGGCATTGTTACGGCATCTGTTTTCTGATTATACAGGCGCGCATTCAGTTCATATCTGGCGTTCATCCTGAGCCTCCATATCATGAGCAGGTTAACGTTATCGGGACATATATCATTGATGCTGATTCAGATTATCTGCTTTTCTGCCATGATTATATCACTTTTCAGGTATAAATATAAGATTTTTGATATAAAGGAGGCAGACAATGTGCCATGATGGTTGTGATTGAAAGCTCTCTAGGGCAAAAGCGACATATCTAATGTCGTTAACGATAGCAGCCGGGAGGAATGATCGTGATGGATGGATTGAACGACTTGACAAAAGGGAAGGTATCGACAAAACTGTTGGGATTCTTCTTCCCGATGCTGGTGACAAATCTTCTGCAGCAGGTCTATTCGGTAGCGGATACGGTGATCGTCGGAAAAGGACTCGGCGACAATGCGCTCGGTGCGGTTGGGAATCTGACTTCTTTTTCCCTGTTGATCGTCGGATTCTCGATGGGAATGACGAATGGGTTTGCCGTTATCATTGGGCAAAAGTATGGCGGCGGTCGTGCAGATGCGGTTCGTCGTTCAATCGCCCATTCCGTCAGATTATCCGTTCTGCTGACGCTCTTGCTGACCGTGACGGGCTGCCTGTCATTAAAGCCGCTGCTTCTCGCCATACAGACCGACCGGATGATCTTAACGGACAGTTTGAAGTACGGATATATTATCTTTGGCGGACTGGCGGTGACGGTGGCTTATAATCTCTGTTCGGGTATTCTGCGGTCACTTGGTGACAGTAAGACGCCGTTTGTTGCAATTATGATCTCCTCGGCGGTAAACGTTATCCTGGACTGTGCCCTGATCTTTCTGGTCAGAACCGGTGTTGAGGGAGCCGCTGTGGCAACCATTCTGGCGCAGGGATTAGCGGCACATATCTGTTACCGGAAGATCAAAGCCTCTTTGGCCGTACCTGTCACCAGGGCGGATTTTGATAGAGATGGGGAGATGAGCGGACTGCTGCTGAAAAATGGGATTTCGATGGCCTGTATGAATTCGGTTACTGCGGTCGGCTGTATGGTTGTACAGGGATATGTGAATGGCTGCGGCGTGGCTTACACGTCGGCGTATTCTGTCTGCAGTAAATATCTGAATCTGTTTATGCTGCCTTCACTCACGGCAGGATTTGCCGTTTCGTCTTTTGTCAGTCAGAATTATGGCGCGGACAAGCCGGCACGGATCAGGCAGGGTGTACATGTATGCCTGTGGATCGCACTGCTTTCTTATCTGTTGTCTGCCGCGGTGATGGTGTTCTATGCAAAGCCGCTTGCCGGTTTTATGCTGAATGAAGAAAGAACGATTTCCCTTGCGGTGGAATATCTGAGAATATGCGGCGTAGAGTTGTTATTGGTTAACTTGTTGTTCGTCTATCGGAATAGTGTCCAGGGTATGGGGCATCCTCTCATCCCTATGCTGTCAGGAGTCGTTGAGATGATGCTCAGGATACCTGCGATCACCATCCTGCTGCCGCGTATCGGCTTTCGGGGGACGGCATACGCGGAAGGGATTGCCTGGGTAGGGGCACTGGCGCTGAATGCGGGGGCATATGGGGAGATAGCTTTAACGAAAGCTGTTTTCCATTACGCCCGGCAGCAGAGTGTAGATTGAACACTCTGCCTGGGCTTCGAATCTTGCCTTGAACTCCAGGATCTTCTTCCAACGATCGATGGTCGCCGGATGGAGTCCGTAGCGTATTGTCACGTCTACGAATCTTTTTTCCAGGAGACAGAAGCCCGTCGGCAGGGCCAGGGCATCGCATAGCTGCACCAGACGGTCGTAATCGTCATAGACAGCATCGGCGACAAATTTTTTCATAAACAGGTAGTCGTCCTCGCTGACATCGAATTCGCCGATAGAGGAGTTGATGTCCTGTATCATAAAGGCATGGGAGATGCAGATCTGCGCTGCCTTTTCCCATCCGCGCGCCATACAGTAGCGGTAGCCGTCGATCAGGTGCCTCTCCGAACTTACACCGGCGTGACGCCCGATATCATGCAGCAATCCGTAAAGATATGCCTGTGTGGCGGACAGATTGCTGCAGCGTGCGGCGATATTCCGGCAGGCCTCAGCCACGTACCGGGAATGATCGACCCATGGGCCGGGATTGGAGCGGGAGGCTTCCTGCAAAGCCAGTTCCGCGGTCTGTATGTTTAGTTCCATATCGGTTCCTTTCCATAGTAAACTTACATTATTCAAAGCCTGCCGGTTAGCGGGCCGCATGGCCATCCATGTGGGTCTGGCGCTTAACAGTCTCCGGCGTAGTAGGAGACGATACTCATATAGTCTCTGGGATCAGGAATCTCCAGCGTAAGCCGCAGACTGTTCTTGTTATGGCGGTATTGACGCCGCAGGCTGTTTTGCTCGCGCTCTTCTCTGGCGATATTTACCTTCCGGCCGTCGGGAAAGAGCAGATGCACTTTTCCGGTGCAGGCGTTGACAGTCTCCAGAAATCGTTCCATATTCAGAATGTTTAATCTTATCATCTCGAATCCTCCTGTAAATGATTTATTCCCGCAAGTATTAAGCAAAGCCTGATCGTCGCATTGCGGCGGGTATTTGACTGATTACAGGTATCATTATAGTGCGGTCCGAGTAAGAAAAATATCTTATATCTGCCCTTATCTATCAAAATTCTGCCAAAGTTCACTTTTGTGGTGATGAAACAAAAATTACTGTAGCAGGACAACGAAGGCAAAAAAGTCATAAGAGCTTTTGCATATAAAAGAAATTTACCCTGATTATTATCATCCCAATAATTATACATGTCCTCAATTTGCTAATAACTACAAATATGTTGACAGAACTGATACTTCTGTATATACTGTATATGTAAATAAAGTACAGTTCGCATATTGAGAGAGGTGAGGAAATGCATATTGTTCTGTCAAATAGTTCTAGTCTGCCTATTTATGAACAGATTAAAGAACAGGTAAAAATGCAGATATTATCAGGAGAGCTTTATGAAAACGAAATGCTGCCTTCTCTACGCCAGCTGGCTAAAGATTTAAAAATAAGCGTCTTGACTACAACACGGGCATACAACGAGTTAGAGGAAGAAGGTTATATTGCTAGCAGACAGGGAAAAGGTTTTTTTGTCATGCCAAGCAATTCTGATTTACTTAGAGAACAGCTGATTAAGGAAGTCGAAAGTGGTTTGAATAACGCGATTATGGCGTCCAGAAGGGCATCAATGACAGATCAGGAGCTGATAAATTTACTAAAGTTATT
Source organism: uncultured Lachnospiraceae bacterium (assembly GCA_947564645.1). GTDB lineage: Bacteria > Bacillota > Clostridia > Lachnospirales > Lachnospiraceae > UBA3282. The sequence goes on along the minus strand of CANOCU010000005.1, from coordinate 24,382 downwards.
ATTGGAGGTAGCAAATGACTGAAAATTATTTGGAAATTCATAAAGTTAAAAAAAGTTTTACGGATTTCACTTTGAACGATATTACTTTTTCTCTTCCCAAAGGGTACATTATGGGGCTTGTTGGCTCTAATGGCGCCGGAAAGACAACAACGATTAAGCTTATATTAAATATGCTGGAAAAGGATCAGGGTAAGATTGATATATTTGGATATGACAGTGTAGAAAATGAAAAAGAAATAAAGCAGCATATCGGAGTCGTATCCGATAAAAATTTTTTCGTAGATTCATGGACTGTAAAAGAAATCGAAAAGGCAATTTCTGTTTTTTATGATGAATGGGATCATAAAATTTTTCAAGAAATGCTGCAGAAATTTGGACTGACTGATCATATAAAAATCGGAAACTTTTCTCGTGGCATGCAGATAAAGCTTATGCTGGCGTGTGCATTTTCACATAACGCAAAGCTGCTTATCCTTGATGAGCCGACAAGCGGCCTTGATGCTGCGGCACGCAGTGAGTTTTTAGAAATTTTGCAAGATTATATTAAGGATGGGGAAAAAAGTGTATTGTTTTCTACACATATTACAACTGATTTGGAGCAGGTAGCAGATTATATCACTTATATTGAGCGTGGAGAACTTATTTTTACAGGAAGCATGGATGAACTGCTGCAAAAGTATGTGGTAATTAAAGGTGCAGTAAATGAAATAACAGATGAATTGAAAAACAATATTTTAGGAATACGGCAGACCAATGTAGGCTTTGAGGGATTAATTGGTGCGGAAATTGGAAGGAAATATAAGAATAAGTATATCCTTGATAATCCGACAATAGATGAAATTATAATTCATATAAACAAGGAGGGCCGGTAATGTTCAATTCACTTAAAATGGCAAGACTTGACTATTTTGTGTTTAAGTCACAAATTATATCTTACGCTGCATTAATTTTAATGACCGTCATGTTTTCATTAATGGGTTCTTCTTTTGTAACCCTGGGCATAACTGTTGCATGGTTTGTCGCATTATTGTCAACAAATATTTTTTCAATACAGGAAAAAAATGAATTGGAAGAGTTATACGCTTCCCTGCCTTTTAATTTGAAAAGCATAATACGCGGCAGATATATTTTCACATTTGTAAATTATGCACTGGCAATGATTTTAACAATTATTATCGGGGTGTCTGTTTCTTTTATGCAAAAAAAGAATCTTGATTATGCAGATACTTTCCTTGGCATATGTATTTCTTTGCTTGCGTTTACAATAATTTCGGGTATACAAATACCAATCTATTTTAAATTAGGTTACACAAAAGCCAAAGCCTGGTGTATGATACCGTTTATCTTAGTAATGGCAATTTGCATTCTACCTTTTTTCCTTGATGCATTTTTAGGTATTATTACAGGATTGATGGAGCATCAAATGAAATTAGAAATAATAATTCTAATTATCAGTTTTATCGTCCTATTGGTTTCCTATAATTTATCCGTAAAATGTTATCAAAAAAGTAGTAGGAGATGAATATTTATATGTTTAGATGTCCTGATTGTAAAAAATGGTTTGTATCATCTAAGACAACAATTACAGAAGAATATCATGGCAGTATCTTGAAGAATCCCGGAAAAGCCAGTAAAATCAATAATTCCACGGCAAAGAAAGGCATTTACTACACTACTACTACACCATTTCTGAAAGAGCCTTGAAATGACAATTATTATCTGAGAATTCAAAAATAGATTCTGTAGTGAGGTAGTATCTTATAGAAGAATTTGTTATGATAGGAATTAGGTAGATGTTGTCTATCAGATTTATAGCAACCGGAAAACAGTTGAATTTTGAAGCGTTTATAAAAGATGCTGTTGGAAAGCGGTAAAAAGGAGTTGCAAACGCATGAAGTATAAGCCGATGGATATTGAGCAAAATACTATTATGAATGACTTTGTTAAAACAGATGACATTCTAAAAGATATGTGTGGTATTATCGAATCTTCACAGAAAGCAGCGTACCAAGCGGTTAATACAGCTCTTATCAGGAGGAACTGGCTTCTTGGATACAGAATTGCCAGCGAAGAAATGCAGGGAGAAGAACGAGCTAGGTATGGAGCAGAAATTATAAAAAGGCTCGCAAAAGATCTGTCGGCAGAATACGGAAAAGGATATACTAAATCTAATTTATACAGTTTTTATTCGTTTTATAAGACTTATCCTGAGATTTTCCAGACACTGTCTGGAAAATCTCAAAAATTATTATCGTGGTCGCATTATGCAGTGTTATTACAAGTAAATGATGAAAAAGCCCGTGCATGGTATGAAAAAGAAGCGATTGGACAGACCTGGAGTGTCAGAACCTTGCAGAGAAATATTTCTTCTCAATATTATTATCGTATACTCCAGACGCAGAAAAGGGAAATCGTGGAAAGCGAAATGAGGGAATTGACTGCAGAATATCAAGATAACAAGTTGGAGTTTATAAAAAATCCGGTTATTACCGAATTCCTAGGACTTGCTTCAAATACTGATTTTACAGAGAGTGACCTTGAGAAAAGTATTCTTTCCAATTTGCAGAAGTTCCTAATGGAACTCGGAAAAGGTTATGCGTTTGTAGCAAGGCAACAGCATATTCATACGGAAAAGCAAGAATATTTTATTGATCTTGTGTTCTATAATTACATTCTTAAATGCTTTGTCCTAATAGATTTGAAAACACAGAAAATTACTCACCAGGATGTTGGGCAGATGGATATGTATATCCGTATGTATGATGATTTAAAGCGCAGCGAGGGGGATAATCCTACAATTGGCATTGTACTTTGTGCTGATACGGATGAAGATATTGCAAAGTATTCTGTTCTTCATGGTAACGAACAATTATTTGCATCTAAGTATAAACTTTATCTTCCAACAGAAGAAGAATTGAGAGCAGAAATTGAAATACAAAAGGCGATGTTTTACTTGCAACAAAGTGAGAAAAAAGATAGAGAAATCTAAAGGGATATGTTCTGGGAGATTTCCTTTTCCGCGGCCATTTCTTCGACGGTTTTTGTATTTAAGGTAAATCCTTTGACCGGGCGGTAAGGGATGGTCTTATTTTCCAGGCGTTTCCTGGCGCCCTCGATCACGTCCGTCTTGACGCTGATGTATCTGGTCTGATGATTGAGACCGGCGCAGATGATATCCACATCCTTCTTATCCCGGCCAAGCGCTTTGGCGATCTGCTCATGACCGTGCTGCACGCCGTGGCAAATGCTTCCAGCATACCGATCCTGACGCAGTTGATAACATATTTGGCATTTCGGAAAGCTTCCCGGCGGTCCAATGTTGCGTGAATCTTAATGTTTAATCCGTTCTCGTCGATATCTCTCTGACATAGACTGGTGACCATGCGCAGATTATCCGGATTGATATCCGTAAAGGCCACTTCGATATCGTGAAATTCCGGTACGGTCAGCAGATCGGTCAGCAGGCCTCTGGTAAAGCCGAAGCCCCCTGCTCTGCAACAGAACAGGGGGCTCTCAAAAATTATTTTATAGGTAACGACATTTGCTATGTCGTTTACTATAGTTACTTCACTTCGATCTTCCGTACTTCTTCCTTCGCGGCGATCTCCTTCTTCGGGAACTTCACTTCCAGGATACCGTTGTTGTAGGAAGCATCGATATCGCCGGGTTCCACGTCGTTCACACGGAAGCTTCTGGAATAAGAGCTGTAATAGCGCTCGCGGCGGATATATTTGCTCGTGTCCTCTTCGTTCTTCTCTTCCTTATGGGAAGCGGAGATGGTGAGCAGATTGTCCTTCAGGTCAATGTTGATATCGGACTTGTCGAAGCCGGGCAGTTCTGCCTGTAGCAGGTAGCTGTCGCCCTGGTCGATCACGTCGGTCTTGAAGGCGTCGAAGGTAGCCAGTTCATTGTTGCCCCAGAAGTCCTTGAAAGCGTGGTCAAACATCTGATCAAAGGAATCATCGAAAAACATGGGTTTGTAGGTACGATTGTTGAATAATGCCGGTCTTAACATATAAGTCACTCCTCTTCTAAAATATACTATGCGGACTGCGATCAGGCGGTGTGCCGCATGTTGCCGGTTAGTTGTAAATGTTGCGTAACAGCCTGGAACTTTGTGCTGCTACCTGTTATCAGTATGACCGGATCGAGAGATCCGATTCATATCAGATAGCTTTGTTTGTTGTTTATACTTGTTATACATCATCTATAACATACAGTCAATTATAGAAATCTAAAGGATTTATTAACAAAAAATAAAGCAGGATCTGCAAAAATTGTATGGGAAGCAGACTTATAATATGGTAGCATAGAAGAAAGTTTATTCCCGCAAGCAATGAGGCAAGTACCGTGCTTGCTGCGGGGTATTTAACTGAGGAGACAAAACGCGCCCGGAGCGGCGCAGAAAAGAGGGATTTATGAGACTGGGAGCATTGGAAGCAGGCGGCACTAAGATGGTGTGCGCCATAGGAAACGAAGCGGGGGAGATTTTCGAGCAGATATCCATCCCCACGGAAACGCCGGAAATTACCGTGCCGAAACTGATCAGATATTTTCAGGATAAGAATGTGGAGGCATTGGGGATAGGGTGTTTCGGACCTGTTGAACTGGACCGGCAGTCGCCGGACTATGGGCATATCACTACCACGCCGAAGCTAGCCTGGAGAGATTATGATATCGTGGGCACTTTTCGGGAAGCCTTGGGCTGTCCGGTAGGATTTGATACGGATGTGAATGGCTCTGTGCTAGGGGAAGTGACCTTCGGCCAGGCCAAAGGAAAGAAATGCGTGATCTATCTGACGATCGGGACCGGCGTTGGCGGCGGCATCTACATAGACGGTAAGCTGCTGCACGGTATGCTGCATCCGGAGACAGGACATGTGCTGATCCGGAAGAGGAACGACGATCCCTACGAGGGCAAATGTCCTTATCATAAGACCTGCCTGGAGGGACTGGCGGCGGGTCCGGCCATCGAGGAGCGCTGGGGACAGAAGGCGGTGGAACTGAAAGACCGGAAGGAAGTATGGGATCTGGAGGCGGATTATATCGCGCAGGCGCTGGTGGGTTATATCCTGACCCTTTCGCCGGAGATGATCATATTGGGCGGCGGCGTGATGCATCAGGAGCAGCTGTTCCCACTGATCCGGGAGAAAGTGACGGCGCTGCTTGGCGGTTATATCAAGACGCAGGAACTGGAGGACATGGAGCGTTATATCGTGCCTGCAAGCCTGCATGACGACCAGGGGATCATGGGATGCCTGGAACTGGCGAGAAGAGAGAAGGCTGTTTGCGAAACGATTTGCTAGAAAGCTGCGCCGCCGGGAGCACTTTTTTCAGAATTGTTTATAGTTATTTAATTGTACTGCGGGTGAAAGCGGAATAAGATACGTATAGTAAACGACATGGCAAGGCATAGAGAATAAAATACGGACAAACAAAGTGCGAAGAAAGGTGTGGTTTCAGAATGAAAGAAAAATTGCAGCGCTTTATGTGGGGACGTTACGGGAGCGACCGTCTGAATCAGGTGCTGATGGTGTGCGCTCTTGTGCTGATGCTGCTTTCTTTTCCGGCAGGGAGTATCTTCTATCTGCCGGCGCTGGCGTTGTTAGGCTATGTGTATTTCCGTATGTTCTCCCGCAATATCGCGAGGCGGTCGGCGGAGAACCGGTGGTATCTGGACAGAGAGATGAAGGTGAGAAGATGGTTCCGGAACCGGAAGAAGGAGTTTGGTGAACGGAAGGAGTATAAGATCTTCAAGTGTCCCGAGTGCGGACAACGTCTGCGGGTGCCCAGAGGCAAAGGGCGCATCGCGATCCGGTGCAGGAAGTGCGATCATGAATTTATCCGGAAGAGCTGATAATGGACGGAGAGGAATTTAATACGGGGGTGCAGGCATGTTCGGATACATCATGATCAATAAGGGGGAAATGAAGTTCAGGGAATTTGACGTCTATCACTCTTATTACTGCGGGATCTGCCGTGATCTGAAACGGAAGTACGGGGCGGCCGGACAGTTTTCCCTGAGCTATGACATGACGTTCCTGGCCATGCTCCTGACGGGGCTGTATGAACCGGAGACGACGGCCGGCAGCTGCAGATGTAATGTTCATCCGCTGGAAAAGCATAGGACCAGTAACAATATCTTCACGGAATATGCCGCGGATATGAATGCCCTGTTTGCCTGCTATAAATGCCAGGATGACTGGAAGGACGAGAGGAAGCTGCACAAGCTGGTCTATGGCAGGATCCTGGAAGGCAGGACGAAGCGGCTGCGGGAGAGCTACGGTAAGAAGGTACGGAAAATAAGCAGACTGATGCGGGAATTTGCAGAGGCGGAGCAGGCCGGAGAGGATTCCCCGCTCGACAGACTGGCCGGTCTGTTCGGCAGTGTGATGGCGGAGATTGTGGCTGTGCGGGAAGATGAATGGGCGGAGAGCTTAAGGCGCTTCGGCTTTTTTCTGGGAAAATTTATTTATCTGATGGATGCTTATGAGGATGTGGAGACGGATCTTAAGAAAGGCACGCCCAATCCTCTGAAGAAAAGATATGGATCGCCGGACTTTGAGGAAGAGTGCCGGACAATTCTCATGATGATGATGTCGGAGTGCTGCAGCGCCTTTGAGATGCTCCCCATTCTGGAAAATGTGGAGATATTGCGCAATGTGCTGTACTCCGGCGTCTGGTGCAGATATGAGAGGATCCATGAGAAAAGATGCCAGAGACGGCAGAAGGAACAGTGAGGGGCGGCGATGACAGATCCATACAGCGTATTGGGAGTGGCAAGAGACGCTTCCGAGGAAGAGATCAAGAAAGCGTATAAGGCGCTGAGCCGGAGATACCATCCGGACGCCAACGTCAACAATCCCAACCGGGATCAGGCGGAGGAACGTTTTAAAGAGATTCAGGCGGCTTATCAGCAGATCATGAAAGAACGGACTTCCGACTACCGTGAGAGCGGTTATGGTAATGGGACAGGCGGGTCAAGCGCCTACGGTGGTTCCGGCTACGGCCCGTTCTGGTCCTTTGGCTATGGCGGCTTCGGCCAGGGGCAGGAAACAGGCGGCTATGAAGAGGAGGCTCATCTGCGGGCAGCTGGTAATTATATCCGTAACGGTTACTATGCGGAAGCCCGCAACACACTGGACGGTATGGCGCAGCAGGAGAGGAGCGCCAGATGGTATTATTACAGCGCCGTGGCGCATTCGGGGCTTGGTAATAATGTGGCGGCCCTGGAACATGCAAGGTGGGCGGCAGCCCTGGAGCCGAATAATATCGGTTACCGCAGTCTGGTACAGCAGCTTGAGAGCGGCGGCAGCTGGTACAGGCAGAGACAGGCGTCTTACGGCTATCCGGTTTTCGGAGGCGGGGACCTTTGTATGCGGCTGTGCTGCCTGGAAATGATGTGCAATCTGTGTTGCTGCGGCGGTGGATATGGTGCGCGGGGGATGGTCTGCTGCTGAGCCGCTGAGCGGTTTTCACATTTCTCTTGTACTTTTATTCTTTTGTGATACAATGGGCATAATGCGTTGCGCGAAGGGTGTGTCGAAACGGATCGGCGGCGAATTTACCACTACGGCGAAAGATGAGGACGAAGAGAGAAATGAGAAATCCAAAGACAGGCGAGGCGTTTGACTGGCGCTATTTTATACGGCATATTGCGATCATAGCGGTGCCGGTGGCCCTGCAGAATCTGCTGACCACCACGGGAAGCATGGTGGATACGATGATGTTAGCGTCTCTGGGAGAGCAGACCGTGGGAGCGGTGGGTCTGTGCGCCCAGTTTTCCAGTCTGATGTTTGCGGGTTACTGGGGCTTTGTGGGCGGCGGTATGCTGTTCTTTGCGCAGTATTGGGGCGCGAAAAATGACGACGGGATCAACCGCTCTTTCGGTCTGACACTGTCCTTTATGATGGCTGTAGCGGTCATCTTCAGCTCTCTGGCGTTGGGTGCTCCCGAATTTATAATGAATATTTACACCGATAAGCCGGAGATCCAGCAAATCGGCGTTTCTTATCTGAGAATCGTAGGGTTTGCCTATATCCTGCAGATTCTGGCGATGGCGGTGAGTGCTCTGCTGCGTTCCATCGAGCAGGTGAAGATCCCTCTCTACGGCGGGATCGCATCGGTGTTTGCCAACTGCTTTTTCAATTATCTTCTGATCTTCGGTAAATGCGGCCTGCCGAAGATGGGAGTGCGCGGGGCGGCTCTGGGTACTGTGCTGGCGGGCCTGGTGAATCTGGGCATTCTCCTGTTCTTTATCGTGAAAAATAAGATCCCCTATGTGTTGGAATTTTCCAGGCATTTTCGGTGGAACAGAGCCTTCGTGGGCCAGTATCTGCAGAAATGTTTCCCGATCCTGTGTAATGAGATCCTGATCGGTGTGGGCAATATGATGATCAATATCGTTCTGGGACACCAGAGTGAGAAGGCCATCGCTGCGGTGGCGGTATTCCGGACGCTGGAAGGGCTTGTCATCGCCTTTTTCAGCGGGTTTTCCAATGCGGCCACGGTACTGGTGGGTAAGGAAGTGGGAGCGGGCAATCACGAAGTGGCTTTTCAGCGGGCGAAGCGGCTCGTATATCTGTGCAGCGGACTGATCGGGACGGCCTGCCTGTGTATTATCGCCGTTCACAACCCGCTGCTCCACGCGATGGGACTTAGCGGGGAATCTTACCGGATCGGTACCGGTATGCTGCTGATCTACAGCGTGGCGGCACTCATCCGGATGGGGAACTGGACCCAGAATGATACTTACCGGTCGGCGGGTGATGCGGCGTTCGGATCGGTCATGGAGATCACCTTTATGTATCTGATGGTGCTGCCCTGTGTGTATCTGGCCAATTATGCGTTTCATGCGCCGTTCTTATTGGTATTTGCACTCTGCTATGTGGATGAACCGGTGCGGTATATCATCATGCAGTGCCATATGTATTCCGGTAAGTGGGTGAAGCCGGTGTCGGAGGAGGGGATGAAGACGATCGGAGCGTTCCGGGAGCGGCACGGTATTAGACAGAAGGGCGGAAGGTAGCAGGGCAGCCGAAGGCTGAACTGTTACGGCGGAAGATAGATGATTCTGTTACGGTTTTGACTTTAGCGGAAGAAGCGGATATACTGAAAAGAAACAGAACGTAAACAGAATGTAAGAAGATATCTGTTGCTATGACAGGAAGAGCAGGAGAAACAGAGCATCTATACGCGGGGATAGGATCCGTACGCATAAGAGAGGTATGGGTATCAGGATGGCAAGGACGATTGGTATCGGCAATCAGGATTTTGAGACGATCAGACGCGAAGGGTATTTCTATATCGATAAGACCGATCTGATACGCCAGTGGTGGGAGAGCGGGGACGGTGTGACGCTGCTCACCAGACCAAGAAGGTTTGGAAAGACCCTGAATATGAGTATGTTGGAGAAGTTCTTTTCCGTAAACTATAAGGACAGAGGGGATCTGTTCAGGGAGCTGAAGATCTGGGAAAATGAAAAGTACAGAAAGCTGCAGGGCACTTATCCGGTGATCTTCTTAAGCTTTGCGGGGATCAAAGAGAGTACTTATGAAGGCGCGCGGGAGAGTATGTGCAGGACGATCGAGGAGCAGTTTAACAAATACGATCGTCTGCTTACGGGAGAACTGCTCAATGAGAGAGAAAAAGCGTTCTGCCGGAGTATTTCCACGGATATGTCGGACAGTACGGCGGCGGCATCCCTGAGGGCGCTGTCGGATTTTCTTGGCAGATATTACGAAAAGAAGACGATCATTCTTCTGGATGAATATGATACACCGATGCGGGAGGCGTATGTCAACGGGTATTGGACCGAAATGGTCAACTTCACCAGGAGCCTTTTCAATGCAACATTTAAGACAAACCCATATCTGGAACGCGCCATTATGACGGGAATCACGAGGGTCAGTAAAGAGTCTATTTTTTCAGATCTGAATAATTTGAAGGTAGTGACGACAACTTCAGAAAAGTATGCGGACTGTTTTGGATTTACAGAGAACGAGGTTTTTGCTGCATTAGAGGAATATAGTCTGTCTGATCAGAAACAGAAGGTAAAAGACTGGTATGACGGTTTTTCTTTTGGAGAAAGAAGAGATATCTATAATCCATGGTCTATCATTTGTTTCCTGGATGAAAGGAAGGTCGGCGCTTACTGGGCAAACACCAGCGCTAACCGTCTGGTGGAAAAGCTGCTCAGAGAGGGCAAGCCGAGTGTCAAGCAGGCTTTTGAAGAATTGTTGGAGGGCGGGGCGCTTCATCTGGAAATAGATGAGCAGATCGTCTACGATCAGCTTTCTACGAAGAAGAATGCGGTCTGGAGCCTTTTACTCGCCAGTGGTTATCTGAAAGTTGCCGGCACTGCGTTCGAGGAGAGATCGGGGCGTATGTATTATGACCTGACGCTGACCAACAAAGAAGTTCATATCATGTTCTCTAATATGGTCCAGGACTGGTTTGCATGGAATGATGATTATAACGATTTCATCAAGGCGCTCCTGCTTGGTGATGTTAAGGCGATGAATGTCTATATGAACCGGGTGACGACGGAGATGTTCAGCTATTTTGATACAGGCAAAAGCCCACAGGGGGAGCCGGAACGATTCTATCATGGGTTTGTGTTGGGGCTGATGGTGGAACTGGCGGACAGGTATGTGATCACATCCAACAGAGAAAGCGGTTTCGGCAGATACGATGTGATGGTAGAGCCGAGGAGTCTGTCGGGGATGCAGGAAAAGGACGCCGGGCCAAAGACGTATCGGGACAGTGTATGGGATGCCGTCATTATAGAGTTCAAGGTGCAGGACACGGACGAGAAGGATCTGGCTGAAACGGCGCATAACGCACTGCGGCAGATAGGGGAGCGTGATTACCAGGCATCTTTAGCCGCCAGGGGGATCGCGGAGGAACGAATCAGGAAGTATGGCTTTGCTTTCTGCGGCAAGAAGGTGTTGATACAGGAGGAAAATGTTTAATGAACGTTGTAGAAATTGTGTTCAGTCCTACGGGCGGCACCGAGAGGACTGCCGATATCATTGGCAGACATTGGAGCGATCACATGGTTAAGATTGACCTGTGCGACGCGGGGAATGACTTTTCCGGGTGCGTGATCGGGGAGGAGGATATGGTTCTGATCGCCATGCCATCCTTCGCGGGGAGAGCGCCTGCCGCCGCCATCGAGCGGCTGAAACGGCTGAAAGGAAATGGCGCCAGGTGCACCCTTGTCTGTGTATACGGAAACCGCGCTTATGAAGATACGCTGGCGGAGATGGAAGACGCGGCGAAGGAGTGCGGCTTCCGAGTCATTGCCGGGATTGCCGCCGTAGCCGAGCATTCGATTCTGCCCCAGTATGCTTCCGGCAGGCCGGATCCGGCGGATGAGAAGCAGTTGGAGGAATTTGCGGAGCAGATTGCGGGAAAAACGGATGCGGTGTCATTCCTTCCGGGCGACCGGCCATACAGAAAGGCCGGCGGCGCGGGACTCGTGCCGAAACCGGACAAAAACTGCATCAGATGCGGCCTGTGCGCGACCAAATGTCCGGTGCAGGCGATCGCACCGTCCGATTTCAAGGCGGACGCCCAGAAGTGTATTTCCTGTATGCGCTGTGTAAAAAGGTGTCCGGCAAAGGCAAGGAAGGTGAACGGCGCCATGGTGTCTGCCGCCGGCCTGGCATTGAAGAAAGCATGTTCCACAAGAAAAGAGAACGAGTTGTTTCTTTAACCTGTGTACATATAGTTTCTGGGAGAACGTGTCGAAGCGGATACCATTTCTTAGCGGATGACATATAAGATGCAAATCTGCGTCGCTTTTAGTTCGCCGCCTGACAGACTGCCCCAAACTTCCACTGACCTGTCTTTTTCCAGATCCTGTGCCGCTGCTTCTTCCATCTCGGATCTGGTGCCGCCATCATAAATGGTCTTGACGGCAAACAGCGTCTTCTCATCGTAAGTCACTGTGACCTTGTTAAATTCGGAATCGTCGGCTCCGGGCGCAGGCTCAGCCATTATAGTACCCCCTTCGTCATCATCCGTACTTGTCACAGCCTCTACCACTGTCAGACGGCCATCCTGCAGTTCCTTGATAGTACCTTCCAGGTCCGGGGCACTGTCTTCCCAGGCACTGGGTGTATCCTGCGCCTCCGCCTGTGTTTCCGGCGGAAAATCCTGCGCAGCACCGGCCTCCTCTTCATCTGCAGACGCTTTCGGCGAAAGAACATTTCCTGCCGGATCCGAATCGTCCGCGTCTGATTGCTGCTCTTCCGCTTCAACCGCCGCCTCATCTTTGCCACAGGCACATGCCATAAAGCTCATGACGCACAGAATGCCGGTTAACAGGATTCCTCTTCTTATTTTGTTTCTCATCTTATCCTCCATTCCGGAGCCTGTAGTCCCTGCCTATCAACAGAATCCCACAGGCTCTCCTCTTATTCAAAATCGGCAATCGTTTTGTCGTTGTCCGATTTTCAAAATGGATTTTATCAGAATAGTCTCTAAGAAAACTCTAAAACATCTTAAGATATTATGAAAAATTCTTGTTTTGCCGATCAGGCAGTATTGTGGTAAGATTACCGTAGGCGATACGCCGTATTGCAAGATAGATGCGGAGGTGGGGCAGTGCTGATCAGTGCAAGCCGAAGAACAGATATTCCGGCTTTTTATTCGGAATGGTTTTTTCAAAGACTGAAAGAAGGATATGCCTATGTCCGAAATCCTATGAATCCTCACAGAGTCAGCGAGGTATTATTGTCGCCGGATGTGGTAGACGGAATTGTATTCTGGACTAAGAACCCGACGCCCATGTTAAATCGCCTGGACGAGTTACGGGAGTATCCTTACTATTTTCAGTTTACGCTGACACCTTATGGAACCGATGTTGAGAGGAATGTCCCGTCAAAGAATGACGTTATTATCCCGACATTTCAAAAACTTTCCGCACGGATCGGCAAAGAGCGCGTAATATGGCGATATGATCCGATACTGGTGAATGATCAATATACGGTGCGGTATCATATAAAGCATTTTGACATACTTTGTGATAAGATCGCGGATTATACCGAAAAGTGTACAATCAGTTTTCTCGATTTATATAAAAATATACGACGCAGTATTACGCCTCGTGGCATTTGCCCGCCGACCGCTGAACAGGCGGAGGAGTTGACGGAACATTTCGCTGATATTGCAAGGGAGCATGGAATCTCTATCGACACTTGTGCCGAGGATATTGACTTTAAGAAGTATGGGGTTGGTCATGCCAGTTGTATAGATTCGAAGCGCTTCGAACGCATTGGCAGCTTCAGGCTTAACGTGGAACGAGATAAGAATCAACGGGCTTCCTGCGGGTGTGTTTCCAGTATAGACCTTGGCGCATATAACACTTGCGGGAACGGCTGTGTGTACTGCTACGCGAATTTTAACCAGACGCTTGTCGAAGATTGCCGTGGAAAGCACAATCCCTTTTCCCCTTTATTGTATGGGGAAATAGTGGCGGAAGATATTGTTAAGCCGAGAGAGATGAAGTCTCTCAGGGATGGTCAGATGAGTTTATTTGATTTAGATTAAGAGGTGCCGGTTCATGTATTTTCCAATTTAAGTACAACAATTTATCGATGAGAGATTGATATTGGGCAGTCTGATCTGAGGCTGGCCTGTTTTTGTTGTATTTAAATTTGGAAAGGACGACTACTTCACATGAAAAGAAGAAATATCTATCTGATGTATGCCATTTCCCTGTTGCAGGGTATGGTATTTTATGGCCCTGTTGCCACGTTGTACCGGCAGGCCCAGGGCGTGTCGGTATTACAGATCACCGTTATTGAAAGCATTTCTCTTATTCTATGCCTGCTCCTGGAATTTCCATGGGGAATGATCGCGGATAAGATCGGATATAAACGGACGCTTCTGCTTTGCTGCGTATTGTATTTCATTTCTAAGATCGTGTTCTGGAAAGCCTTCGGCTTTGGCGGTTTTCTTCTGGAACGGGTGATCTTAAGTGTCGTGATCGCCGGTCTTTCCGGCGTGGACAGCGCATTTCTTTATTTATCCTGCAGGAAGGGTGAAAGCCAGAAAGTATTTGGAATTTATAACAGTCTGGGAACGGCAGGTCTCTTGCTTGCAGCCCTTTTGTTTTCCCTGTTCGTGGGAGATCATTATCGTCTGGCCGGTTTTCTGACAGTCATAAGCTATGGATTGGCGGCCATTCTTTCCGCCGGACTCACTGAAGTGAGACGGGAGGGGGAGAGGGCTTCCCGCACAGAGAATCTGTGGCTGCCGTTGCAGCGTACATGGAAGAATAGAAATCTGCTGCTTCTTCTTGTCGGGACTGCACTGTTAGGCGAGACACATCAGACGGTGACGGTGTTTCTGAATCAGCTTCAATACGAAAGATGCGGGCTGAATACTGCTGCGATAGGATATATCTATATTCTGGTGACGATCGCCGGTCTATGCGGCGCATGGTCTTATAAGTTTACAGAGAGGCTGGGGGATCTTAGATGTGCTGCGTTGCTCTATGGTTCTGCCGCGGCTGCCTGTATCCTGTTAGCGATCACGGAAAGTCCATGGCTCTCTGTTCTGGGCGTGTTAATGCTGCGGATCTCTTTCAGCCTGTTTCAGCCATTGCAGACGGAACTGCAGAACAGACAGATCAGTACAGATAACAGAGCTACGGCGCTCAGCGTCAATGCTGTTATCATAGACAGTGTCGGCGCCGGAACGAACATAGCATTTGGAAAGCTGGCGGAAACAAGTCTGCCTGTAACATTTCTGTTTGGCGCCGGATTGTGCCTGGTGGGAGGGACCTTTGTGCTGTGGCAGATCAGGGGAACAAAAGGGCGCTTTTTCGGCGCATAGCGCAAACGGTTCTCGTGTTATTTGGATACACTCATCCAACAGCCCTCGGCGCCGATGCCGTTCGGAGGCGGCGCCGGGATGCTCTGATCAAGTACTAAATATGTTCTGTCAGCTTACGTTCAATCTCAACCTCACGCCTTGACATATGCCAGATGCCTTGCCGCGATCTCGTCCAGCTGTTCCCTGATCTGCGAAAACTCCACGTTCAGATCAAGCGTATGGACACCTATCTTGTTTCCGCTCATCTTATAGTCATTGTCGGGATATGTCTCTTCATCCGTCTTCGCATAAAGAAGCATTCCGGAAATTTCGTGCGGCTTATCCTTCAATTCCACTTCTTTGTTCTTCACATAGGTAAAGATCTGATACAGGTTATTGGAATGGATGGTCATCCGGTCATAATGCTGCTGCAGAATGTTGGAATAATATTTCGCATCAATAATCAGCGTCTTCTCACCTTTCGTCAATGTAATATCCGTCTGCATAACCGGAAGCATAGCATTAATACCGTCATCCAGCCCCCAGGGGATCTGTGAAGCGCTGGCATCCAGTTCCTTGTGTTCCTGAATGTAGTATTCCAGAATGAACTTCTCATACAGCCTGCTCATGAACTCCGGCTTGATAAACGTCGCCAGCTTATACGCACCCTTATCGGTCGTAAGCAGCATACCCTCCAACACTAACTGACAGATACCTATCAGCAGCCGGTAAGTGTTGTTATTTCTCTGAAAACGGATGGAAGACCAATGTATCGCAGCCGGATCAATATCATCCACATTAGAGAAAAACAGCATTTCTTTTTTCAGATCGGACTTATGATACGGGCTCACATTCTCCTGCCGAAGAAGAAGCATTACCGTAGTCTTTATGATCTGATTCAGCAGATTATTCTCGGTCAGTTCATCAAACTCACAGGAAATCACCTTCTGCCTGGAAAGCTTATTCTTGATTGTTCCGGTGATATGTATTTTACCGCGCAAAGTGGCGAGGTTTTCTGTTCGATCAACATACTCGCGGTAAAGCCCCTGCTTTAACTGCCTGCCGATTCCCTTCGCAAGAATAGCAGCGAAAAGGCTATGTATGTTCTCAAATGCTTCTTTCCCGACATTCTCATAACCATCCTGCATAAGCGGTGTAAAGGCATAAGACAGCATATAGTATATGTTCTTAATAAGAATTGTCTTATCCTTTATCATTGAAACACTCCCTGAAGGATATTATTCCAACGTGTAACCTTATCCGGCTCATCGAACCAGTATTCTCTGAGCATAGGAAGAATATCATAGTTCACCACTTCATGAAGCCACTCATCCGTACATCTATCTTTTCCGCAGAAATAGCTGTGGCCGATACAGAATCCGGCTCCAAGGGATTTATCGTTCTTTATCTCATTATTCAGATTCTTAATCTTAAGGATCAGTTCATTCAACGTGTCGCTGTTAAGATTCTTTTGATACCGGATAAACCCATCAGAATCAAACCCCGGCTCCATATCAAAGAAACTGAAACGACGACGCAGCGCATAATCGATCATTGCAAGGCTGCGGTCAGCCGTGTTCATCATTCCGATGACAAAGAGATTTTCCGGTACCGTAAACGAAAGACCATTGTAAGCCAGTGTGATCTTCTTTCCGCGATAGTCCTTTTCTATCAACATCAAAAGCTCACCAAAAATCTTACTTAGATTTCCCCGGTTAATCTCGTCAATGATAAAGAAATACTCCTTATCCGGATGATTTGCTGCCTTTTGGCAGAATCGGTAGAACACACCATGCTTCAGCGCAAAACCGGCTTCAACCGGCTTGTATCCCATGACAAAGTCTTCATAAGAATAATTTTGATGGAACTGAACGAACTCGATACGGTCATCGTCCTTCTCCTTCACCATGGCATACGCCAGTCTGTTTGCCAGGAAAGTCTTTCCAACGCCGGGGGCACCTTGAAGAATAATATTCTTCTTATTCCTGAGAACTGCAACCAGTTCCTCATATTTCTGCTCTTTCATATAGACTTCATCAAGGAAGTCTTCCCTGGAATACGAGTCAATCGCCGCCTTGCTGCGAACAGGGTTATCCTCCCGGATCAGCTCCATGATAAAATCATATTCACCCCTGGTCAGCTTAAAGAGGCTGCCGTTCGGATTGACGAGGAACTCCATCCTCTCCAATTCCGGATAACTTTTAAGCACCTGATAATCTATGGGTGTGCTAAGTTCTTCAAGTTTCTCAAAGAAAATCTGTTCTCCATCCTGCTCTGCGCTGACTCTGCATATCGAAACAATCTGTTTTACAGGATTAGATTCATAAGCGATCACCATATCGCCGGCTTTTGCATCCAGGAAGTTTTGGAATATACGTCTCTTATTACCTGCATCATTGTAAAGAGTGTATGACTTTGATTTACCTACAGCAAGCTCTGACAAACTCCAAATCCTCGGATTGGCATTCAACCACCGGAAGCCATGATTTTCCTCTCCCGGTTCCGCCAGGACGAACAAGTTAATCTCGCTAAGATCAATCTGATCAAGTGCCTTGGAAAGTTCATTTCTGAGCTTCCAGACGTAACTTCCCTCTTCATCTTTATTTGCAGATCTTCCCAGATACAAAACAGGCCACCACTTCAATTTTTCATTGTCATTCTGCATTACCGGACATCCGGTCTTTTCCGCAATTCTCCTGGCAAGAGATGATGAACCGGTATTATAAAAGTTCTTTGTCTCGCCATACTTTACGGCAAGCTGTGTACAGGTAGCCTCTCCACCATAATCTTTCATTCGTTTCATGATCTCAAGGCTGCTTGTCGTAAATACTTCTCTGTCACTTAACAGGGAGATCCAGTCATCTTCCGTAAAGCCCGGATCATAATCTGCCGGGAACCATTCAGTCTGATCTGCAACGCCGCTATTTTGCGAATAGTAGCGGCTGATATAGAAACCTACATCAAATGTCAGCGTCCGAAGCTCCAGATCAGGATAGCAGGAATCCGTCAGCTGACTCTTAAAAAGTTTCACCAGTTCCGTATCTTGTTTCAATTCCTCACAAATCTCGTCATACAGCTTATAGAAGTTCCTGATGTTATCCGCATAGGCAGCTTTCTGAAACGGTAATCGCTTTCCAGTTCATCAGCGACTGCTTTTATCTCACCGAACTTGTAGATATAATACTTATCCGGATAACGTAACCACAGATATGTACTGATAGCATTCTCATACTGATAATGCTGTCCGGCTCCATTTCCGTATTTCTCCAGCATGATGGAAGACTGCATTTTGAACGCCTCAATACGCTCATATACATCCTTTGTCTCATCAAACAGAGCAATAAACATTGACCTCACATCTTCAGGCGCTGTTCTGGCAAATCCCGTGATCATCCGTGCCGGAAAGTTATTCATGGAAGCCAGCAAATTAAAGGTCTTTGCTAAAGAGCGTTTCAGCATATCGGCAAAGTCCCCGGCATTTACATCCCAGTTATCCTGGAAGCACTTCACAGCTTCCCACTTATACTTTTCATTACCCCACTGTGTGATAACAAAATCCTTTTTGTACTGTACCAGCACGTCCTTCAAGCGAAACTTGTCAAACATGGTTTGTCCCTCCTATGCGCTTCTCAGACTCTTATATATTTCCTCAGTAAAGATACCAAGCACCTGTCTTTTGATCTCATCATTCGACAGAAGCAATGAGAAAAAATCTTGATTTTGCGACAGACTTTCAATCAGGGCATCATCTATATCATCAAAATAGGAGTATTCAAAATCTTTGACGGTGTTGTTCTTAGCGCTTGTCTTCAGCTTCTCGGACTTCAACAGAATATCCCTGATCTGAAGCATTGCCTTAACCGCAATATCGTTGTCATAAGCCTTGCCTGTTCTGCTGTTGATCTCCGCAATAATCTGTGACAGACGCTCTTCCTTTTCCTCTGTCAAGCCAAAACGCTCCGCTGTCGGAAGCTTCATCACCGGCTTTGCGACCAGATTCGGCCTGGTATGTTCCTCAGCCTTCTTCTGTACGAAATTCGTTGCCTTGATCTTGCCGTCCAGATTGAATCCGCCTCCCGGATGCTTGATATTGATATACGCAAGCAGGTAGGTTATGTAATTATATTTCTTATGCAGCTCCACGTCCTCAAAGCAGGATACCTGAAGCATGAACTCATAGAAGCGGACGAAATGTCGCATCATAGTAACAATCTCCTGCTGCTTGATAAGCTCGTATGCCTCGATCCTATTCTTTGAACGCTTGAAATAGAAGATTAGCTTCTGCTTGTCTCTGGAAGAAATATTTTTCTTGTACAGAAGCTCATTTGCCTTCTCAATATCATCCGGATCAAGAATCACATAAGCATCAATACTCGCTTCCAGATCATAGATTGCCATCGGCGTAACGGAGTTTGAAAGAAGCGTTGTCGTGAAATACGGCGCAAACGCATTCTTGATCTCTTCATACGAATTTACAAAATCCAGCACAAAGGTCTTCTTCTCAAACGGCGGACAGATACGGTTCAATCTGGAAAGTGTCTGCACCGCAGACACACCCTTCAACTTCTTCAACACATACATCGCGCAAAGCTTCGGCTGATCGAATCCGGTTTGGTATTTGTTTGCCACCAAAAGCACCTGATAATCGTCTTTATCAAATTCCTTGGTCAGCCGATCTTCCTGAAAACCGTTCATAGAGACTTCTGTGTATTCCGCCTTATCATCCGGAAGTGTCACCTTACCGGAGAATGCTACCAGTGCCTTGATATCGTCATATCCCTTCTTTTTAGTATAATCCTCAAACGCCTGCCGATACTTAACAGCCCCCTGTCTGGAGGCCGTAACCACCATGGCCTTAGCCATGCCGCCAAGTTCCGTCAGCACAGTAGTACGGAAGTGCTCCACGATAACTTCCACGCGCTGAGCAATATTTGTCTCATGCAGTTCTACAAATCGTGCGATCTGTCTCTTAGCATCCGCAGTCTTACAGCGTGGATCCTCTTCGATTTCCTTATTGATCTGATAGAATGTGTCATATGTCGTATAGTTCTGGAGGACATCCAGAATAAAGCCTTCCTCAATCGCCTGCTTCATGGAATAAACATGGAATGCCCCTCTGTGTCCCTTTGTATTGATATGACCAAAATGCTGGATTGTTGTCGGCTTCGGCGTTGCCGTAAACGCAAACATGGAAACATTCGCCTGTTTGCCGCTGCGCCTGATCTCATCGGTGATAATATCCTCCACATCACCGATTTCCTGATCGCCCACACCCAACAACTGCGTAACCGCCGCCATATCCTTGCCGGTTGTAGAAGAATGCGCTTCATCGATGATAACGGCAAAGTTCTTTTTCTTTAATCCGGAAACGCTGTCCACGATATAAGGGAATTTCTGAATCGTAGTTACAATGATCTTAGTATTTCCCTTCAGCGCGATGGCAAGATCAGCGGAATTACACTTGTCATCCATAACACGAATAAGCCCCGTTTTATGTTCCATACCCATGATAGCCTTCTGCAGTTGACGGTCAACAACAACACGATCAGTAACAATGACCACATTGTCAAAAATAATCTTATTATCCGCATCATGCAAAGAAGTCAGCCTATGTGCCAACCACGCGATGGAATTGGTCTTTCCTGATCCTGCGCTGTGCTGGATCAGATAATTTCGTGCTGTGCGGTTATCACTGACATCTGCAAGCACCTTCCTGATCACATCCAACTGATGATATCTTGGGAATATCAAGTTCTCAGACTTCTTAGTTTTTCCGGTCAGTTCGTCCTCTGATTCCTTGGTTTCTATAAAGATAAACTTGCCGATCAGATCGAGTACCGTATCTTTTTTCAGGATATCCTCCCACATATAAGACACGCTGTATTTATCCTTGAATGTCGGATTGCCTGCACCAGCGTCCACACCTTCACCATTACCCATATTAAACGGCAGGAAGAAGGTTGCGTCCCTTGCAAGTTTGGTAGTCATATAGACCTCTTCTAAATCCATAGCAAAATTGACAAGGCATCCGGCTTTGAACCAGAAAAGTCTTGTCTTCGGGTTACGGTCTACTCTGAACTGATAAATAGCATCCTGATAGGATTGTCCAGCAGCATTGCA
The DNA here is from genome assembly GCA_947564645.1 of uncultured Lachnospiraceae bacterium. Taxonomy (GTDB): domain Bacteria; phylum Bacillota; class Clostridia; order Lachnospirales; family Lachnospiraceae; genus UBA3282. Next base: position 3,436 of record CANOCU010000005.1, on the reverse strand, counting down.
CTTTAGTTCAAAGGACATAATTGCCAGACCATTCAGGAAGATGACCAAGTCGATACGCTCATCATCGCTTGCCCAAACCTCTTCCATCACGGAGAAAATATTCTTTTCATACTTCGCAAGCAGATCCCTGTTGAAAGTAGTTGCCGGTTTAGTGTACATCAGCTCCAGCTTCAAATTGGACATCTCAATTCCATGCTTCAAAACATCCAAAAGACTTCCGCGCGCCTTAGTGGTCTCGGAATTGATGAAGCTGACGATGGTATCTTCCAAATCATTCTTATAACAACTCTGATTATCTCCAAAAAGCCCGGAAATACGGGCATTTCACGGGATATAAGAACTGAATTTACTACCGATTTACTACTTTCGGATTGAGCTTTGACACGCTTCTGCCTCCCGTGAAGCCCACCGCCCGAATAGTGACACATCGAAAATTGAACACGACACCGCTTTTTTTGCGCCCAAAACCAGAAAGGAGGCGACCGCCTATGTACTTTACTTCCGGCAGCGACCGGGCCTTTGAACAGCTCATGCAGACGAGGCCGGGCGCAGATCATTTTGACAGCGGCGAGGCCGGAGCGCCGGAGGACTGCGGCACCTGCCGTTTCTACCGCCCGCACTGGAAGTACCAGTTTTGTGTGTATGAGGAATGTCCCTACCAGCCGGGCAAGCTCACCGCCCTTGACGGCGCGGTGAAATTTCAAGTGAAAGGAGTGGACGACGAGATGGCAGTTTTTCGAGTGGAGAAAAACCGGGGCTACACGGTGATGTCCAACCACCACCTGCGGAACAAGGACTTGTCCCTGAAAGCCAAGGGGCTGCTGTCCTTGCCGGAGGATTGGGATTTTACGCTGAAAGGCTTGTCCCTTATCAACCGGGAGCAGATCGACGCGATCCGGGCGGCGGTTAAGGAGCTGGAACAGGCGGGCTATATCGTGCGTTCCCGTGAGCGTGACAGCCAAGGCCGCCTGCGCGGGGCGGATTACATCATTTACGAACAGCCCTAGCCTGTGCCGGATTCACCTACATTGGAAAATCCAACATTGGATAATCCAACGCAGGAAAACCCTACGCAGGAAAAACCAACGCAATTAAATAAAGATAGATCAAGTAAAGAGAAATCAATTACGGATGGATCAAATACCGATTCCATTCCTATCCTTTCCCCTCCCTCTCCTTTTGGGGAAGAAGCGGCTGCGCCGCCGGAACGGAAAGGAACGGGAGCGAAATCACAGAGCGCCGTAGAGATTTATCGGGAGATCATCAAGGACAACATCGAGTATGAACACCTTTGCCAGTACGCCAAGGGGGTTGACCGGGATATGCTGGACGAGATTGTGGACTTGCTGGTGGAAACCGTATGCAGCGCCCGAAAGACCATCCGCATTGCCGGGGACGATTACCCCGCCGAGTTGGTGAAATCCAAGCTGATGAAGCTGAACAGTTCCCACATTGAGTTTGTCTTTGACTGTATCAGCAAAAACACCACGGAAATACGGAACATCAAAAAATACCTGCTGGCGGTTCTGTTCAACGCCCCAAGCACCATCAACGGCTATTACACGGCGCTGGTGGCCCACGACATGAACACAGGCAGTTGGGGAACCCCGCAAAATCGGTGATTTTGTGGGGAGAGGAGGAACAGTGAAATGAGCGAGCTTTTCACGCTTGTGTGGAAACAAGCGATATGGAGCTTGTGACGACGAGAAAGGAGGACGGCCCTATGAAACAGGGTGCTTTGATTTTTGACGAGCAGACAGACCGTTACGACATCCGCTTTGACCTTGCGGACTATTACGGCGGCCTGCACTGCGGAGAAACTTTTGATGTGATGGTGGGCGGCAGATGGAGGCCGACCCGCATTGAGATGGCCGAGAACTGGTATCTGGTGGGAATCCATGCCGACGACCTCTCCGGCCTGCGGGTGCGGATTTAAGCCATCCGCCTGCCTGCTGACTTTCCAAAGGAGGGATAGCAGTTGCAGGAAGAAGTAGACCAGAAAACCATAGCGTTAGCGGTTAAGACGGGCAAGCTCACCGCCCAAGTGCTGCAAGCGGCCATCCGAAAATATCTGGCCGCCCGGCAGAAAGGGACGGGCAAGGCTCATCACGGCCAGCAGAGCTTACGGCAGCTCAAAAAGGACGGTTCCGCCCTGTCCAACATTGAGATCACCGACGCCAACATCGGCCTGTTTAAGCCCTGCGCCAAGAAATACGACATTGATTTTACCTTGCGGAAAGACCGCACTACCCATCCGCCCCGGTATATCGTGATCTTCAAATCCAAGCAGGCGGACAATCTGGAACAGGCGTTTAAGGAGTTTACGGCCAAGAAGCTCCAACAGCAGGAACGCCCCTCCATCCGAAAGACCCTTGCCGTCCTGAAAGAAAAGGCAGCGGCCAGAAGCAGCCAGCAGGCCAAGGAGAAAATCAAGGAAAGGGGGCTGTCACGATGAAGCCGGAAATGAAAAAGCTGATAATCGCCAACCTGCCCTACCTGCTGTTTGTTTACCTGTTCGGCAAGCTGGGACAGACCTACCGGCTGGCGGCTGGGGCGGACTTGTCGGAAAAGCTATTGCACCTTGCGGACGGCTTTTCCCTTGCCTTTGAAAGCGCCGCCCCCAGCTTCCACCTGTTCGATCTGGCGGTGGGCGTAGCCGGTGCGGTGGCACTGCGGCTGATGGTGTACTGCAAGAGCAAGAACGCCAAGAAATACCGCCGGGGCGTCGAGTACGGCAGCGCCCGTTGGGGAGGCCCCAAAGATATAGCCCCGTACATCGACCCGGTGTTTGACAACAACATCCTCCTGACCCAGACGGAACGCCTCACCATGAACAACCGGCCCAAAGACCCCAAGACCGCCCGGAACAAAAATGTGCTGGTGATCGGCGGTTCCGGCAGCGGCAAGACCCGCTTCTTTGTCAAGCCGTCGCTTATGCAAATGCACAGCAGCTATTGCATTACCGACCCGAAAGGCAGCCTCTTGATCGAGGTGGGCCAGCTTTTAAGGCGGGGCGGCTATCGGATAAAGGTGCTGAATACCATCAATTTTTCCAAGTCCATGCGGTACAACCCGTTCGCCTACCTGCACAGCGAAAAGGACATCTTAAAGCTGGTAAACACCATCATCGCCAACACCAAGGGCGACGGGGAGAAATCCGCCGAGGATTTTTGGGTGAAGTCAGAACGGCTTTTCTATACCGCCCTGATCGGTTTCATCTGGTACGAGGCCCCGGAGAACGAGAAGAATTTCACCACCCTGCTTGAAATGATAAATGCCAGTGAAGCCAGAGAGGACGACGCCGAATTTCAAAGCCCCGTGGATGAAATGTTCGCCCGGCTTGCGGAAAAGGAGCCGGAGCATTTCGCTGTCCGGCAGTATCAAAAATTTTTGCTTTCCGCTGGCAAAACCCGTTCCTCGATCTTGATTTCCTGCG